>CAXMSN010000043.1:0-7411 GCA_964196275.1 uncultured Kiloniellales bacterium
GGATGGCCGCCTTGTTGCGTGCGAAGCTCGATCATGTGAAACGCCTCTCGTGCGTTGAGGTTCATGACGAATCTGATGTTCTGTGCGAACGGCACTGTGTACTGGGCCACGTCGGGCGACAGTGCGGTCGCGATATCGCCGTAGAGCGTCTGGGATCGGTCCATGGCTTCATCCCACATCGACGATGCCTCGATCTCCACGACAGCCTCGGGGGTGATGTATCCGTGGTGGGGAGAGAGTTGCTGCCAATCGATCGTCAGCATGCGATGTCTCTGCAGGTCCCGGAAGATGCCGTAATCGCAGAGAATATCGAAGCGGTAGAACGTCTGCTCCATGCCTCGGCCCGGCTTGTGCCTTCGGTTCGTTCTGTCTCCGACGTATGCGGAGAAGATCTCGTCGATCTCGGTCTCTGACATGTGCTCCACGGCTGTCCGAATCTGGCTGTCCGGAAGGTTGGTGTGGGCATACAGCGCAGCTGCCGCCACCTTGCGCTCACCATCAGGGTCGTGCTCGACGAGTGTGACGGTCGGCGAGGCGCTGGGTTGTCCGGCTATCCGCTCCGCCTGAACCGTCATCGCGTCTGAGATGTCTCTGAAATAGCGCGACCACGCTCCGCCTCTTTCTGGAACGTCGACGCGTCGCATGAAGGCGGGGATCATCTTGCGCAGTTCGCCAAGCATCTGGTCTCCGTACCAACGCACCTCGTCGAGGGGGTGGGCGTTCATCCGGAGAAGCAAGGATTCGTAGGCCTGTCCGGAGGCGAAGATACCGACGTTGGACGTCGTTGACGCTGGGAGCAGACCTCTGGCGTCGTCGCACGCCTTCGCCCTGATTGTGGACCGCCACACGAAGTCGGAGTCACCATCCTGTTTTGGATACAAGGTCTCGTAGTACGCGACGAGCCGCGCGACGACGTCGGAATATGCCGTGAACACCCAGTCCATATGCGTTCGGTAGGGATCGCCGAGGCCCGCTGTGTCGATCTCTGTGGGTGTGTGATAGCGGTACCTGTCACCAAGCTTGCGGTCGTAGAAGATGTACCGCGTTGACTGTTCCAGATACGAGGCGAGTCTCCCCCATTCGAGGACCTTTGTGAGGATGTTGGATGCTTGCTCCACGGCGAGGTGTGCGCCGCCGAGTTGTGCGACGGAATCGTCTCCGAACTGCGTAAACACACGGTCGTACAGTTGCTGCGCCCGTTCCCTACCCACCGTTCCGTCGCCTGCTGGCTCTTGCGCTATGGCTGTGACACCACCATCTGGGTCTCCAACGAACTCGTCGAGGAAGAGGCGTCGGACGGACTTGGGGGAGCGTGAGTATCGAGCGAACAACGCTCCTTTCACGACCTCGGGCAGGCCCGTTATGCCGAAGACCGGCAGATCTGAGTTCGTGAAGTGTCGATTCACGATCGCAAGCTCTTCGTCCGTGAACGACTCGGTGTGGAAGGTGGAATTCAGAGGGCTTCCGGACACCGGAGCGGCCTTTCGATCGGGTCAGGGAACCGTACCCGACGTCCGGTGGCTCGGCAATTACGTTGCCAATCGGGTTCCGGGGTTAGCCTCGCGTCATGATCGTTGTCAAGATCGTGCTCGGCGGGTTGATCGCGCTTCTCGCGGTCGTGATCGCTGTGCCCGCTGTCGTCCTGATGGATCTGGTTCTTGGGGGCACTGGGCTCGGTCTCTGTCCCGAAGGACTCGGTGCGTGTCCGACGTCGATGTTCAGCGCACTGGAGCTATTGCTCGTTCTCTTGGTGATCGCTTCCGTGCTGGGTGCTGGCGTGGCTGGCTGCCTCCGCCTGTTGTCGAGGCGCCAGCGCGTGGGAGTGGCCGGGCGGTAGCGCACTGGTCACCCGGGATCGAAGGTACGCTGCCTGTCCATGGAGCCAACACCCGAGGTCGAACTCTCTCTCAGGGACAGGATGCCGGACTATCTGGCGACCTTTCTCATCGGTCTCGCTGCTAGCACCGCCGTTGGTCTGGTGATCTTCTTTGTCTGGGACCCTGCGATCGGCAACGCCATCGGATATACGATCGTCATGTACGGAGTTGTGCTTCTCGCTGCAGGCGGCTCGAGCGGTGGTGGCTATAGCAACATCGGAATCGGTGCCATGGGGGCGCTCTTCGGCACGCGCCGGGCGGATGATCCGAGCGAGGGCCCCGGCGAGGGCTGGGATGACAAGCCCAAGATCGATTCGAGGGAGCGTCTGCGGATGGGACTGCGTCCCGAGGCAAATCCAAGAGCCTTCTGGCAGGTCATTGCCGGGTTCGTATACATAGGTATAGGCGTCGGTATCGCGATCGCATTTGGCTGAGATCGCTCTACAGGACCGATTGGATGTCCTCGGCCACGACAAACAACCCCTTGGACTCGGCCACGGTCTTGCTGTTGCCTGACAGCGATGCGCTGATCGTGAGCCTTCTCCCTCGTCGCTCGACCACTGATGCCCGGAGGAGGAACTCGTTGTCGATGTCGGCCTGTTTACGGAATCGGATATCCAGCTTTGCGGTGTAGACGAGCACTCCCTCAATCAGCATCGCTGACCACGCTGAGATCTCATCGAGCGCGGTTGCCACGACACCTCCGTGCAATATCCCCTCGAATCCGGCGAAGTCAGGCTTCGGATTGAACGGTGCGATCACACCTGAGTCATCGACGGTGAATCCGTCCAGTTGGAGGCCGTGTTCGTTGTTGAGGCCGCATCCGAAACACCGGCTGTAGGTGGCTCTGAGGGTCGCGATGTCTGTTTCTGATGCTGACATGACGGCACACTACAGCGGGTACTATCGCTGGTCATGTCGCCGCGCAGAACAAACGAACCAACCGTCACCGTAGAGGAGAAGCGCAACGCCCGCGTCATCCTGAACAGGCTGACGAAGCGATACCCGGAGATGACGACGGCTCTCGCGTTCACAGACGCGTGGCAGCTGCTGGTGAGCACGGTTCTGTCTGCGCAGACGACCGACGAGAATGTGAACAAGGTGGTGCCAGGCCTTTTCGCCGCCTATCCGACCCCCGAGGATCTGGCTGGGGCGGACCCGGAGGACGTTGAGAAGCTGGTGTACTCAACGGGCTACTACCGCCAGAAAACGAAGAGCATTATCGCCCTTGCCGGTGACATCGTCGACAAGTTCGATGGCGAGGTTCCTCGCGAGATCGATGATCTCGTCACGTTGCGAGGCGTCGGCAGAAAGACGGCGTCCGTGGTCGTGGCTGAGGTGTGGGGCGTCCCTGCGATCGCCGTTGACACGCACGTCAACCGTGTCAGCAACCGCCTCGGTCTCACTGCCAACTCGAATCCCGAGAAGGTGGAGACTGATCTGAAGGCGCTGTACCCAGAGGACCGATGGGCTGGCATCTCGATGCGACTGATCCAGTTCGGTAGAGATGTGTGCGATGCGAAGAAGCCTCGATGCTGGGAATGCCCGCTCGCCGACAGGTGCGTGTATCCGGACAAGGCGCCGAGACCTCAAGCCTGATGGCGTCACCTTTCGTTTCAGCGTTCAGACGTAATCCCCGTGATGGGGCCATCGCAGCGATCGCCGTCCCGGCGCTTGGTGCTCTTGCGATCGATCCGCTCGTGACGATCGTTGACACGGCCTGGGTTGCACGTCTCGGCACGGTGCCCCTCGCAGCGATAGCCGTGGCTGGTGCAGTGTTCATGGCGGTGTTCTCGGTGTTCAACTTCGTGCACGTGGCGGTAACGCCTTTGGTCGCCGGGGAGGTGGGGAGGAACGACATCAAGCGGGCCGGGAGCATCGCCACCAGCGCTGTCGTCATAGCGTTCGCCATCGGTGTCGTCCTGGCAATCGTCTTCATCGCTCTGTCCCATCAGGTCGTGGGTTTGTTCGGTTCGGAGCCAGCGGTCGCTTCGGAGGCGGGGTCATATCTGAGGGTGAGATTCCTCGCACTGCCACCGATGATCATTGCGACGGTCGGCCACGGTGTCTACAGAGGCCACCAGGACACGAAAACGCCGCTCAAAGTCGCTGTTGGCATGAACATCGTCAATCTCGTTCTAGACCCTCTGTTCATGTTCACGTTCGGACTCGGTGTGGTCGGAGCGGCGTGGGCGACGGTCGTGGCGCAAACTCTTGCGGCAGCATGGTTCCTGGTGCTGATGTTCGGCTTGGATCGCACAAGGCTCGGTATCGGTCGAGTGAAGGCGGGCGTTCGAGGATTACCGATCGTTGAGGTGTTGTCTGCGGGTTGGCCCATGATCGTTCGAGCCGCGAGCCTGCTGGCTGCGATCACGGCAACAACGGTTGCGGCAGCTCGCGTGGGAACAACCTCAGTCGCAGCACACCAGATCGCCCTGCAGGTGTGGCTCTTCTTGTCGTTCACGCTCGATGCGTATGCGGTCGCGGCCGCGGCGATGATCGGGAAGGATCTCGGTGCAGGCGAAAGACCGGCTGCACGGCTCCTATCGAATCGGCTGCTTGCGCTTGGCCTGATGACCGGCGTTGGCCTGTCGATTCTGCTTCTCGTGACGGCGCCCTTGGTGGCTTCACTGTTCTCGTTGGAAGGTGCTGTAGCGGACGAGCTGTCGTCGATCTACTGGTTCGTGATCGTGCTCCAACCGGTGACCGCGCTCGTGTACGTCTGGGACGGGATCGGTGTTGGTACGTCGGCGTTCAGGTATCTGGCAGCGTCGATGGTTGTGGCCGGAGCAGCGTCAGTCATCACGATCGTCTTGGTCGGAGACACGCTCGTAGGGATCTGGGTCGGCCTGGCGGTGCTCACCGCGGTGAGGCTTGTCAGCCTTGCGGGCTGGTACCGGTGGGGGAGGCTTTCTTCCGGACGAGATCCATCCCCCGCGTCTCAGGCAATCTGAGGATCAGGAAGATGGAAACGATGAGGCCAACGCTCAGGAGCGAGACCGTTACCGGTAGGCCGTAGCGATCGATCATGAAGGCGCCGAAAGCGAATCCAGTAATCGACCCGATGATCGCGATGTTCGTGATCCACCCACCCGCGGTCGCCCGGATGCGGGTTGGGAAGAGTTCGGCCCGTTGGGCGGCGAACGAAGGGGTGAGCATCGTGGCACCGAGTGTTGCCAGGAAGATCGATCCAGCGAGAAACCATCCCGAGTCGATCGTGTAGAAACCGATTCCGCCGACGAGCCCTATGCCGAGTGCCGCAGCCGAGGTAGGTCTTCGGCCGTACCGGTCGGCGAGTCTGCCGCCGATGAGCAGTCCGATGGCGCCAAGACCGGAGAACACGATCAGAAGGAACCGAGCAGCACCGGTGTCCCAGGACAGGTCGTTGATGAGCCGTTCGAGCACGAAATCAAATGCCGGACTCGAGAACGCAGCGACGAAGAACGCTACTCCGGCCAACGGCCAGAAGTGCTTACCCAGGCCCATCCCGAGCGCCTTGAGGAACGGGAACGGCGGAGCGGGAACGAACGCTCTCGACTCGGGCAGGAAACGGTTGAGCAGGGGGAACATGAGAAGGCCGAGGGAACCGATGCCGAAGAGGATCCGCCATGCGTTGTCAGTTCCCTCTGCGAGCGGGAGCAACAAGAGGCCGAACCCGACACCAAGAGAGCCCGAAAGGCCGTACATGCCGAGGGCGAGGGCCCTGAAGCCGGCTGGCATCTCCTCTGCGATGAGCACGATCGATATCGCTGCGATCGCGACCACTGACAGGCGGACGACTGACTGCGAGATGATGTATCCGGGGAGCGTCGGTATGAACGCGGTCATGAGGCTGGCAACGGACATCAGCGCGAAGGCTGCGAGCAATGGCCGTCTCCTACCGACGCGGTCGGCCGCGATGGTGAACACGACACCGATCAGCGAAGCCGCGCGTACGGCGGCGAACACACCGCTCATCTGCCCTTCCGTGAGTTCGAGGGATGTCCGCACGAACGGCAGGGTGTGGGGCATCTGGCTTGCTGCATAACCGCTCACGAATCCGATGATCGCGGTCAGGAACACGATCCTGCGCGCTGAAGGTGTGATGCGCTGTTTGGTCTGTGTGTACGGCGAGGAGGTCATGTCCCGATCGATGATGGCGGCAGCGTTGGAGGTTAGCGGTAGTCGCTAGCTGCAGTCGCTTCGTAGTACGCAATACGTAGCACGTACTGCGGAAGCCGTCACCCGAGATGGGCAACGAAGGACTTGGGAACAATGGTGCGGCCCGTATCGTTGTTCCCGCAAGACAAGTCATGGAGGGCCAGAGTGGATGTAGCGATTATCGCCGCATTGTTCGCAGGAGCAGCATCGTTTCTGTCGCCTTGCGTTCTGCCTCTTCTTCCTGGCTACATCTCCCTGATGTCGGGGTACGACATGGCGGAATTGGCAGAAGGCAACGTCTCGACGAAACGGGTCGTGGGCCGCACCGCACTCTTCGTGCTCGGCTTCTCTTCGGTGTTCGTCGCCCTCGGGGCCTCGGCGACGGCCCTGTCTTCATTCCTCAACTCGGCATGGGTCACAACGCTCGCCGGTTGGTTGATCATCGTCATGGGTCTGTTCATCGCCGTGACAGCGGTATGGACTCCGAACTTCTTCTTGCCGTTCATGAAGGATCGGAGGATGGAGTCCTCCGGTGCGAAGAAGATGGGTTTGTTCGGCCCACCGGTCATGGGTGCAGCGTTCGCCTTTGGATGGACGCCGTGCATCGGCCCGTTCCTTGCTACTGCCCTGACGCTCGGTGCCAACTCCGACACGGTGTACGAAGGCATGGTCGTCTTGTTCTTCTACAGCGTCGGACTCGGCGTCCCGTTCTTGTTGACATCGCTTCTTCTCACGAAAGCGTTCTCGGCGTTCAACTGGGTCAAGAAGTACCTGACCCAGATCACCGTCGTTTCAGGTCTGTTGCTTGCTGGCTTCGGCGTCCTGATGGTCACAGGAGAGATCGTGACGCTATCTGCCTGGTTCTCGGATCTCCTGACGAGGATCGGTCTTGACGGCTTAGCGAGCGTGTAGTCGCCCGCCTTCGGCTCGCTCCAGACAACGTATTACGTATTGCGTAATACGTACTACGGGTCGACCCTGAGCCGCTTGCGGTACGCTCTCGGGACCATGCAGCCATCCCTCACGATCGAGTCCTTCCGCGAGCTCGCCGAGCAGTATTCAGTTGTGCCGGTTGCGTTGGAGGTGCTCGGGGACCGGCACACTCCCGTCTCGGTGTTCGAACAACTGGTGGGTGATGACGATGGATTCCTGCTCGAATCGGTCGAAGGTGGCGAGCGTTGGGGGAGATGGTCGTTCATCGGCTGGGATCCGGCGTTCACCGTTGTCTCGCGTGAGGGCACGTCGACCGTCGACGATCTATCGGTCGGCGTCGGCGATGGTGATCCACTGGACGTACTTGCAGAGTTGACGGGCCGGTACACCACGCCCTCTGAGTCTGAGATGAACCTGTCCGGACCGCTTCCTCCTCTCCACACGGGTGCTGTCGGGTTTCT
>CAXMSN010000044.1:0-12428 GCA_964196275.1 uncultured Kiloniellales bacterium
GGCCAAACGAGATGAATCGTCGGCATTGGCAAGGAGGCATGTGACAGAAGTCCAGCTATCACGGGCCTTCTGTGGTGGAGGTGATGGGATTCGAACCCACGGCCCCTACGTTGCGAACGTAGTGCTCTGCCGGGCTGAGCTACACCCCCCGGGGAGGTCGGATGATACGGCTCAGCGACGTCGAGCGTTCGTCGGAATCAGCCCTACTCGAGGTCGAAACCGACGCGGTCAGGGTGAGCGTGACCGTTGACACATACAACGCGCTTGGTGGAAGGGAGTCGATGACGTCCTCGGACGCGACGAAGACCGGCCGCTTCTCCCCCGAACGCCAGTTGACGACCTTGTGGGACACGACATCGGTCGTTTCGAATCGGATGTCCATGGTCCCGCACACGGGGCAGGCGCTGATCTCCATGTGTGTCTCCTCGCGTCGGCTTTGAACCTGTGGATGCGGATTGCGAGTCGGGACTCTATCGGCGACAGCGTCCACTCGGAGTTGGGCTTCTCCCTCGCTACCAGATACTCCTGATGATCAGCGTGACCGCGCTAGCCGCCGCGATGATGAGCATGGCATTCTGAGCAGCACTGTCCGAGATGAACCGTCTGCCGGAGATCGCCACTCCGAACCCCACAGTGACCCCGGGCACCAGCGCGAGGCCGGCGAGAGCCTCGTCCTGCCCGAAGTGTCCGTTCAGGTGTAGCGAAATCAGAGACAGGATGCTTGCGACAACGAACACGAACGCGATCGTCGCTCTCGCTGTTGCCATCTCCGCCCTCTGATAGAGCACGGCCAGCGGAGGGCCGTGGATTCCCGAGATAGTCCCCATCAGTCCTGATACGAATCCACCTGTCGCGTTCGCTAGGGGTGTTCGTTGCGGAGCGAAACCCACCTGGCCCAGCGCCAGGCTGGCAAGGACGATGAACCCGAACACCAGGCCGAACGCCGTAGCGCTGAGCAGTCCAAGCAGTTGGGCGCCAACAACCGTTCCTATCAACAGGCCAGGGAACAGCATGGAGAAGCCTTGTCGGTCTACGTCCTGCCACGACCCAGCCACCATTGCCACAGATAGGAACAGCATGGCAAAGAGGGCTGGGCCCGGTGCATACGACAGGTCAATCAGCACGAGCATTGGAACTGCGATCATCGCAAACCCGATTCCCGTCGTCGTCTGTACGAACCCGGCGAAACTCACGATGACGTTCGCTACGAGAAGTTCGAACGTCACGATGGGGCTGCGAACACTCAGCCAGCGATGACTCGAACTGTCGCGGCCTCGTCTGTCGCGTAGCTCTCCTGAGTCGGAACCGCAGCCAGTTGACGTTGCGCCACACTGGGAATCTGAACGACGATGGTTCGCTGTACTGCCCTGCGCCGCTTGATCGTCAGAAGCAGGGTGACGTAGGCAGCGATCGAGACGTTCACAGCGATGTTGATCATCAGCCAGGCGACTGATCCAGTCAATGTGGCGAAAAGGAGTGTCGAGAGCGAAGCGGCCGCCAAGCCAGCAAGGATGCGCTGACGCCTTACCTGGGCGTGTCGCCTGATGTACGTGTCTGAGTCCGGGCGCGACTGGGCCACGGATGCGAGCATCTCTTTGGTGCGCGCAAAGTCCTTGGTTGTGGCCTTTGGAGCATGATTTCTCTGGTCAAAGAACGACGGCAGGAGAAAGGCAGCCCACAGTCCTGCGATCAGGATGAACAGCACAATCGGCATCTAGTGGTTTCCTCTTACTCCGCCAGCAGCACGAGCGTAGGCATGGTGGCCAGCGGTCCTAAGTATTTGGGGACGATGGGAATGACCCATGATGGTCGTATCGCCCATGTATCGGCAACTCGACCGAACAGAAGGCTACGGCGATGTCAATCGTGACGTCCGAATTCCTCGGTAGCGATCGCGATCGCATGGTCAAGCACGTCACCGATCACGTCGAGGCCCTCCGCGACCGCCTTCGGTGATCCGGGGAGATTGACGATGAGGCACCGCCCGGACAGGCCGCTCACACCGCGCGACAGCATTCCGAACGGGATCTTCCCGAACGTGTCGGCACGCATCGCCTCGGACAGACCTTGCACCTCGCGGTCAATGACCATCCGCGTGCCTTCGGGGGTTTGGTCAGTTGGTGACAGGCCTGTCCCTCCCGTGGTGATGACGAGATCGACCGTGTCCGCGAGTGACCGCAGTGTGCTCGCTACGGAATCGGCGCCATCGGGGATCACGAGTCGATCGACCACTTCGAAGCCCAACGAAGCCAGGCGCTCAGCGGCGATCTGGCCGGATGTGTCGTCCGCCGTTCCCGCGCTCGCCGAATTCGACACCGTCACGACGGCGACCTTATGCCTACTCACGGTTCCACTCACCCGAAGCTCCGCCAGACTTGGCGAGTAGTCGAACGAAGGCGACCTCAGCAGAACGATCGATGCCCTTGATCATGTCGTACATGGTCAGGGCACCCACGGCAGCCCCCGTCATCGCTTCCATCTCAACGCCGGTCTTCCCATCGAGCTCAACGGCAACCGTGATGGTTGCACCTGCATCGGACCGTTCAACAGTGACATCTACCGCTGAGATCTGGAGGGGATGGCACAGGGGGATCAGGTCAGGTGTTCGCTTCGTCGCCTGGATGGCGGCGATCCGGACCGTCGCAAGCGCATCACCCTTTGGGAGGCCACCCGAGAACAGCCGGTCCGTCGTTGCTTCGCCCATCGCGACACCGGCGACAGCCACCGCCCTGCGGTGCGTCACCTCCTTGGCCCCGACGTCGACCATTCTCACGGTCCCATCTTCCGTCAAGTGATTCATCTCAGACATCAGCCGTCCGATCCTCGTCCCATGTGAACATCTCAAGTGTGACAGAGTCGCCGGCTGAAAGAGAACCCGTACCCACCGGGACCAATGCGAACGCATCGGCGTCCGCCAGAGCCGACAGCACGTTCGATGCCTGTCCACCCGACCGGATCGCCACGAACGTTCCGTCCTTGTCGAGAGCGAGCATCACGCGAAGGAATACATCCTTCTCAGGGGATGTCGATACGTCCTCACCCATCACCGCCGGTATCCGGGGCCTGAGAAGCTTCTCGGCACCCATCATGTGGAGGAGTCCCGGCCGAACGAACTGCTCGAATGCAACGAATGTGGACACCGGGTTGCCAGGCAGGCCGAACAGCGGAACTCCATTGACGGAACCGAAGGCGAACGGCTTCGCCGGCTGCATCGCGACCTTCCAGAACTCGACCGACCCCATGTCACCGAGCACATGCTTCACGAAGTCGTAGTCACCCATCGATACGCCTCCGGTGGAGATGATGACATCGGCCTGGGCAGCAGCAGATTCGTAGGCTGCCGACAGACCAGCGATATCGTCGCCAATGATTCCGAGATCGATCGTTGGCACCCCGAGATCGGATAGCGCGCCGCGGAGCAGCGTCCGGTTGGTGTCCCTGATCGCACCTGGCGCAAGGTCCACCGTGTCCGCCTCCACCACCTCATCGCCCGTGGACATGATCGCGACAACGGGCATGCGGGCGACGACGGGGCGGACTCCCGCGCTCGCAAGACTCGCAAGGTGCCGCGACGAGAGCCTGACACCGGCCGGAACGATCACGTCACCGGTCCGAACGTCTCCCCCGGCTTCTCGGACATTGACGCCAGACTCGACGCCCTCGAGAATGGTCACCGAACCATCGGCGTCGACCCTCGTGTCCTCTACCTTCACTACGGCGTCGGCGCCAGCGGGCATGGGTGCCCCCGTCATGATTCGCGTGGCCGCACCGGTCGTGATAGTCATGGTTGGGACGGAACCGGCTGCAACGTCCTCAAGCACACGCAGCACCACCGGCGTGTGGGACACGTCCGACGAGACAACGGCAAACCCGTCCATGGCTGAGTTGGCGAACGGCGGAACCTCGACGCGAGAGACACATGGCTCAGCGGTGACGCGCCCGAGCGCATCCGCAAGATCGACGTTCTCGGACTCGAGGGCCCGCATCGAAGCAAGGACCTCGCGCTGGGCTTCGAGGAGCGGCTTCATCCGTTCACTCGCCTCTCGGACGACGCGACCAGGTTCTTGATATTCGACGCATGGCGGACGATCACGAAGGCAGCGATCACAGACGCCCACGCTATCGCAGCGGCCGAAGCGCCGGACAGCGTGACCAGCGGGACGAGAAGGCCCATGGCCACCAGCGAGCCGATCGAGGCCGTCTTCCACACCAGAAGGATGACGATCCACAGCACCGCCAGAATCGCACCAGCCCAAGGAACCAGGTACGCGATCCCACCGATCGCCGTGGCGACGCTCTTGCCTCCCCTGAAGCCGTGCCAGACCGGGAACGAATGCCCGACCACGGCCGCAAACAACGCTACCCAACCGAAATCGCCGCCAACCCAAAGCGTGCCGATCGCCGCTGCGCCGGCGCCCTTCAGCGCGTCACCGAGAAGCACCAGGGCGGCATCCTTCTTGCCGAGAGCGCGCAGGATGTTCGATGTCCCTGTGTTGCCGGATCCAACCGATCGGATGTCGATGCCCCTCAGCGACGACACGATGATGCCGAAACTCACACTGCCCACGAGATAGGACACGATGACGACGGCTGCTCTCTCCATGTGGCGAGTGTAGGAAGTCGATGGACCGTGCCATTGGAAGTCCCTGTCAGACCTCTTCCCACAGCCGGTGCTCAGAGGTACGTTCGTGTCGTGCTTTTGTTGTCGAAGCCCCCGTACCTGCGATGGGCTGGCGCGGCCTCCCTCGTGATCGCTGCACTGGCTTGGGATATCTCAGCACGAGCAACAGAGCCGGTTCCTTTTGCGGTCCGGACCATCGAACGCGGCGAGCAACTTGAGGATTCGGCCATCGAGTGGAGGTCGGCACCGGTGGGCCTGATCCCTCTGGCTGATCTGGACAGCGCAACAGCCGCTGTGACAATCCTCGCAGGCGAACCGATATCCACTTCAGCTCTCCGTTTCACCGCTGCCGTTCCCGCCGGATGGTGGACCGTTGCCCTTGATCTGCCACCGACCGTGCTCCCCGGCACGCGTGTCCGCATCGTGCTCGGCGGAGGCGAAGGCGTCAGCGGGGTGGTGGTCGAGCCGTCGAGAGAGGACTCCTTCGGCCTCCGATCGGCCGGGCTCGTCGCAGTGCCGTCCGAAACTGCCGATGCGGTCGGCTTCGCAGCGGGAGCAGGCCAGATCGTGATTCTCTTCGAGCCGTGAGGCGGACCGTTACAGCAGGAAGCTGGCGAACGCCCCGAAAGAGACGCAGTAGATCCCGAACGGTGCGAGGCCCATCCTGCCGAGCAGTCTGATGAAGATGGCGATGGCCGCATATCCTGCCACCGCTGCGACCGCAACACTGACCCATACTTCTGCGGAGATTGACTCACCCGATCCAATGAGTTCAATAACCTCGAGCAGGCCTGCGCCCGCGATCACGGGGATGCCGAGGAGGAATGCAAAGTGAGCGGCCTCCTGTTTGCCGACACCTCTGACCAGTCCTGCGCTGATCGTCATCCCTGATCGGGAGATTCCCGGAATGAGTGCAAGAGCCTGAGCCAAACCGGTGAGCAGCGAATCGAGGGGCCCGATGTCGGTTATCCGCTTGTCCCCGAGGCGGAGCAGCTCGGTGGCAAGAAGCACAAGCCCGGTGACGATGAGCATGATCGCAACCATGCCTGGATCCTCCACGAGCTCGGCGATCTTGTCCTTGAAGATGAAGCCGAGGACCGCCGCGGGGATCGTACCGATCACCAGCAAGGTGATCAATCGCCTGGCGGAACGGTCGAACTTCGCCATGGACGCAAGATCAGACCGGTAGTAGACGACAACAGCTGCAAGCGTGCCGAGATGAAGCATGGCCGTCGTTGCGAGGTCGGGCCCCTCACGATCGAGGAGGGCAGGGATCAAGACGAGATGACCGCTCGACGATACGGGCAGGAACTCGGTCAGACCTTGGATAAGGCCCCATAGGATGGCATCAAGCATGGCGGCAATCGTACTCGTTCACCGTCTACAGCCCGTATGCCGATGACATCCTGAGCTGCTCAGCGATCTTGACGTTGACAAGAGCCGGAACGCCGGACGCCTCTGCCCGCTCGAGTGCTGGTCGTATCTCGGAGGGCTTCTCGACGAGTTCGCCGTAGCCACCGAGGCCCTCGACCATCTTCTCGTAGGGTCGGAATCCGAGTTCGGACAGGTGCACGCTTTCGGGGTGGGCGATGCGGTGCAGCGTGCGGATGTTGCTCCAAGCACCGTCGTTTCCGATCACACCGACTACCGGGAGGCCATGACGGATCAACGTGTCGTACTCCATCCCGTTGAACCCGAAAGACCCATCGCCGTAGACGATCCCGACTCTTGTGTCCGGCTCCGTCGCCTTTGCTGCGATGGCGAACGGGGCGCCGACACCGAGACATCCGAACGGGCCGGGGTCGAGAAGCCGGCCAGGGCGACCGATCTGCAACCACTTGGCCGTCGTGGACACGATGGCGCCGCCATCGGCTGCGACGATCGAATCATCAGCGAAGAACTCGGCGACCTCACGCGCAAAGCGCTCGGGATGGATCGGGTCGGCATCCGAGGCCGCGGCCTCATCGGCGACAGCCTGCTTTGCAGCTTCGGCCGCAAGGACCTCCTCCGTGAACGTCCGTTCTCCGACGTGGCCGAGTTCATCGACGCGACGGAGCAGTTGGCCGATCACCGTGCCAGGGTCTGCGACCACGCCGATCTCGACGTCGCGGTTCCACCCCACCTTCGTCGGGTCCTGGTCGATGTGGATGATCGCGGCGTCAGGATGGATCCTCGCCCCGTAGCCTGTCCTGAAGTCCCAGTCGACCCCGAGAGACAGCACAACATCAGCTTCTCGAAGGGCGACCGACCGCGCACGATTCCCAAGATACGGGTGGCCGTACGGCAGCGAGCCCCTCCCGAGGCTGTTGAGATAGACGGGCGCCTTGAACGCCATGGCAAAGTCATCAAGATCCTGGGTGAACCCGGACTGCTGTGTCCACCGCAGCCCCGTCCCCCCAAAGATCACGGGCGACGACGCTCCTGCAAGAGTCGCAACAATCTCGTCGAGAACCTCGTCTGACACCCCCGCGGGCCGGTTCGCCCTCGGCCGTGCTGGCCACACGATCGCGTCTTCCTCGACCATCTCAGAGGTGACATCCCATGGCGCATCGAGGAAGACCGGGCCCCCGCGACCTGAGAACGCATGCCTCGCTGCGGTGGCGATGTACTCGGGCAGTCTCGTCGGCTGCCAAGCCGTAGCTGCCCATTTGGTGATCGACCCGAAGAGGTGTGGGTGATCCATCTCCTGGAGGCCACCTTTGAGATCTTCCCGGGTCAGGTGCCGCCCACCGATCAGCAGCATCGGCGTGTGGGCATAGAACGCGTTCGCGACACCGGTGAGCGCATCTGTGACACCGGGTCCGGCGGTGACGAGTGCGACGCCGAGCTTGCCTGTCAACCGTGCGTATGCGTCTGCGGCGTGGGAAGCGGCCTGTTCGTGTCGCACATCGATGACGTTGATGCCTTCAGCCACGCACCCATCCATCACGGACATGATGTGGCCGCCCGTGAGAGTGAACGCCGTGTCGACGCCCTCAGCCTTGAGGGCTCGCGCAATCGCCCGACCACCCGTGATCTTCGCCACCGGCCACTCCTGTCTGATGTGCAGAACCGAGGGTACCGAAACGATGTTCGCTGTAACCTCCCCCGGATGTGGAAAAACAAGCAACACTCGTTCGACCGTTACATGACCGAGAAGATCCTCTGGTTCACCTGCGTGAGTGCCGAGGGCGTGCCATCGACGGCACCCGTCTGGTATCACATCGAGAGCGACACATCGTTGCTGGTCTACAGCAAGGAGCCATCAGTCAGGGTGACGAACCTGACGGCCAACGATCGTGTAGCACTCAGCCTGACGACCGATGAGTGGGCCGGGGATGTCGTCGTCTTGAACGGCCGGGCGACCATCGACCGCACCGTGGCTCCGGCTGACACGAACACTGCGTTCATCAAGAAGTACCAGGAACGTCTCGACGTGTACGGATGGACACCGCAGTGGTTTGCTGAGAACTACCCGACGCCCATCCGCATCGAGATCCGCTCGATTCGCGGCCGTTGAATCGGGATTACGCCGCAGCCGTCACGCGTTGAAACGACAACTGATCAGAAAGACCATGTTCAATAAGAAACCAAAAGCTGTCAAAGTGAACTCGATGCACGAGATCGACCGACTCGCCGCGTCGGGCAGGCCCGTACTAGTCGACTTCTACCAGGTCGGCTGTGCACCCTGCCAGGTGATGGATGGCATCATGAACGAACTCTCTCGTGAATACGGCGAGTCGGCCCACGTCGTCAAGGCGGACATCACCCGCATGCCAGACGCTGCACAGCGCTTCAAGGTCCGATCGACACCCACGATGGTGCTGCTTGCGAGTGCGCCATCGAAGAAGTCGAGGAAATCGCGCAATGGGCAACCGAGGTCTGCAGGCGGAATGCGTCCTGTGACGCAGCGATGGCGCGGATCTGGTCTCGTCCAGAAGGACTTCCTTTCACGCATGCTCGAATCGAACGGGGCCCAGAAGGTCAGTTGATCGCCGCTCCCTACACTCCCGTCGAATCGAGAGGAGTGCGATGAGCATCACGAAGGTCGGCATCGTCGGCGGTGGTCAGATGGGCGGCGGTATCGCAGAGGTGTGCGCCAAGGCTGGCATCGACACCGTCATCGTCGAAATCAGTGATGACCTCGTTGAACGTTCCCGCGCAGGCATCAATCGCAGCCTGGACAAGGCGGTAGACCGAGGCAAGCTGGACGATGAGGCACGCACCGAGGCGCTCGAGCGGTTGAGATTCACAACAGATCTAGCACTTCTATCCGACCGGGATCTCGTCGTCGAGGCCGTGGTCGAGGACATCGACGTCAAGCGCGACCTCTTCGCACGCATCGACCTGATCGTCGAATCCGAGGCCGCCGTACTTGCATCGAACACCTCGTCGATTCCCATCACGCAGATCGCCATGGCAACGTCGCGCCCCCAGGCAGTTGTCGGTATGCACTTCTTCAACCCGGCAACGATCATGCCGCTCGTCGAGGTGATCTCGACCGTGCTCACCGATCGTGAGATCGCGGACTCCGCGGCGAACTTCGCTTCGGATACGCTCGGCAAGACGGTTGTTCGCGCAGGTGATAGGGCGGGTTTCATTGTCAACAAACTCCTGTGTCCCTACATCTTCGAAGCGATCCGAATGTACGAAGAAGGATTCGCAATCCGAGAGGACATCGACGCTGCGATGGTGGCCGGTGCTGGCTACCCGATGGGACCACTTGCGCTCTCGGACCTGATCGGGAACGACACGATGTTGGCCGTCTCCGAGTCCTTCATGGCCGAGTACCAGGACCCCCGGTACGCAGCACCACCGCTGTTGAGACGCATGGTTGAGGCAGGACACCTGGGCCGCAAAACCGGCAAAGGCTTCTACGACTACTGAGTCGCTCGCTCCGTATTACGCAATACGTACTACGTAATAGCTATTCGTCAGTGTCCGGGTGGGTTTGGGATCGATGAATAGGCTTGGCGGCGGGCCTCTACGATCTCGAAGCCGATCTGTTCGAGCGTATCCATGAGCCACAGGTATGCCGGCTTGCCAGGCCGATAGTCGGCCTCGGCCATGCCCTGGATCCGTCCCTGCTCCTGGAGGCTCTTGACCTTGGCGTGGTTGTCCCTCGGCTCAAGAACGTATACGCCTAGCGTGCGTCCACCTGCAGCGTTGAGAATCGAGAAGGCTGGCACATCAGATGGGCCATCGGCGATGTACACCATGTTCTTCATCGGGACCCGACGCTGGTCCTCATCCATTCGTGCGTTGACGTCGATGTGCGGATTCCGGTTTACACCCTTGTTGATCTCGAATAGCGCACGCGTCTTCGATGTGTTGCCGACGGTGTATCCCAACTGCGAGATCGGCGACGAGTCCGCTGGCACGTAGAGCCGATCGAGATAGCCGGGCTCAGCGACCTCCTCAATGAAGGTGTTCGCCCAAATGCCATCAACCTTGTTCGCAAACAAACTGCCTTCGATCATCGGTCGCAGGCCGGTGGAGACGATGTAGTGCTCGACAGTGATCCCCTGATCGACGAACTCTGGGATCTCGGATACGCGATCTCTCGTCGCCGTCATGAACTCCGGCATGCCTGGCACGGGCTCCAACTCGCTCCCCAATTCAAAGAGAAGGTCGTTGGAGAGATCTTTGAACACGCCCGAACGGACGTAGGTCAGCAGGTGGACGAGGTACGCAAGATCTCGCTGAATGACCACGCCGCTTTGGCTGTAGTGGTCGGTGAGACCATCGACCTCAGCCCAGAACTCGGCAGAGTCGACGCCGTACTTCGCAAAGATCGGATCCTGCATGTTGCTTGCGATCAACGTGCGGTCGAAATCCCAGACGAAGGCGATGACGGTCTGGGTGTATAGCGGTGCAGGCATCTGGTGAGCCTATCGTTCTGTCAGCCGCGGCCGGGACTCTACGGTCTCTCGTAGCCTGCGAAGCGGACGGCATCATCTTCGTACCACCATCCCTGGAGCGTCGACGGCGTACCCCGCAGTGCGGTGTGCGCCTCACCGAGACGTTCCAGTGGCAGGACCACGTTGAGTTTCCACGATCCGTCATCGAGCGTCCACGCGACATTTGCGAGGGCCTCGGGTTGCGACTCGTCGTCGAGCACGATCTCGACGATTCGCAGTTTCGGAACAACGACGACTCTCGCTGCGCCGGCAGGGTTCGGGGTTCCGAGCACCTCGGCGAGGGTCATCTCGGTTGCGTCCTCTATACGGGCGCGATAGTTGCCGAGCACGGCCTCTGTGACCAGATCGACACTCGTAATCGGTTCTTGTACTGCTACCGCCATCTCAGCCTCCGCAGCGAATGACAATAGTGTAATTCACTTTCCGGCCGTGTGCCACCCGAATGTGGTCAGGGCTTGGTGACGCTGACGGAGTACACACCAGATTCTGCGTCATAATCGAGCGCGACGGCTCCCTGAGCTTTCGCTGCCTTGACGAATTGCAAGAAACCCGAATACCCGTATCGACTCTCGGAGAAGGAATCGTCAGCCTTGCGCATCTCGTCCTTCAGCCCGGAAAGCGGTACGCTCTTGCCCTTGCCAAGTCCTGTCACCGTCGCCGTGAGCAGTTCGAACGCCTTGTCCTCTCCCCTGCCCTTCTCTGAGAATCCAACGGTTGGATCACCACCGCTCGCCGAGGCATCAACGTCGACGACGCCGCGCTTGGCGAGATTTCGGATCAGCTCGCCGAACGTGCGGAAGCCGTAATCGGATTCGGCGAATGTTGAGTCCTTGCGCATCAGCGCCCGCTTGAGGTGGGACGATCTCACTGCATTGCCCTCGCTTCGCAGGAGGCCGGACAGGGTTCGCGTTACGAGGCGATCGAGCGAGTCGAGGTCGGTGGCTGGCGCCGGCTCCGTCGTCGTGCCCCTGCGCACCACTCTGGCCTGCGGCTCATCGAGGTCAACAAGGTTCTCGTAAAAGAGGAATTCGTCACAGGCGGGAGGAAGGAGCGCAGACGTAGAGGCTTTGAGGCCGACACCGATAACCCGCTTATTGAGTTCCCGAAGTTTGTGGACGAGAGGCGTGAAGTCCGAATCGCCCGTACAGATCACGAACGTAGTGATGTAGTCGCGCTCGAACGCGAGCTCGATCGCGTCTACAGCCATCTTGATGTCGGCGGCATTCTTCCGGACGATGCCGCGTCGCTGCGTGATCTCGAGTAGTTCGACGTGGTTGTCGACAAGCATCTTGCGATCCTTCTCGAACCGCGACCAATCGGCGTACGCCCTTCTCACGACCACTCGGCCCCGTTCAGCAAGCGCGTCGGCGATCGGGCCGAAGTCGAACGTCGTCTTGAGATCCTCGCGAGCACCTATCGCAAGGTTCTCGTAATCGATGAATAGGCCTATCCGGTCGTCTTCCATGCCTACATCGTATCAGGGGACGGTGCACCAGCCGCAGCATCAGGTCGGCAGCCGGCGGCCCATCCAGTCCAGAAGCACCTCGATCAGCCGACCAGGCTGTTCCTGTTGCGTCCAATGGCCGCATTCGGTGAGGTGTGCGATCTCCAGGTCTGATGCGTACCGGGTCATGCCATCAGCCATCTCGGCTGGCAGCACCGGATCCTTGTCCACGGTGACAAGGAGCGATGGCTGGATCAGCGGCCTGCCTGCCAGATCTGCCTGGCTCTCGATGTTCCTGTCGATGTTCCGGTACAGATTCAGCAACCCTGTCAATCCGCTGGCAATGAATGCCTCCACGTATGTGTCGAACTCCTCGGGTGTCTGGAAGTCCGGCGATGCCGCCACGCCGGCGAACGCTCTACGCATCCAGTCGGAAGGATCGGCGTCGAATCGTCCCTCCGTT
>CAXMSN010000045.1:0-1597 GCA_964196275.1 uncultured Kiloniellales bacterium
CTTCGTTCGTGAAGATCATGCCTCGGGACTACAAGCGAGTTCTCGAAGCCGCGGCTGCGGCACGGGAGGCCGGAACGGACGAGATGGAAGCGATCATGGCATCGGCGAAGGAACGAGGAGCTCGACATGGGTGATCCAAGAGGTTTCATGAAACACGGGCGCGCCAATCCCGCGATGCGCCCTGTACCCGTTCGGATCTTGGACTGGAACGAGGTCTACGAACCGTTCGACAAGGCTGAACTCGCAACGCAGGCATCTCGCTGCATGGATTGTGGGATTCCCTTCTGTAACAGCGGTTGTCCGCTCGGAAACCTGATTCCCGACTGGAACGACCTCGTCTACCGGGACGACTGGAAGGCTGCATCAGAGAGTCTTCATGCCACCAACAACTTTCCGGAGTTCACGGGTCGGCTGTGCCCTGCCCCGTGTGAAGGTTCCTGCGTGCTCGGAATCAACGAACCCCCCGTCACGATTAAACAGGTCGAGATCGAGATTATTGAGCGGGCCTTCGCCGAGGGCTGGGTCACCCCCCTCGTCTCGGAGACCTCCACGGGGAAAAGCGTGGCTGTCATTGGTTCGGGACCGGCTGGCTTGGCCGTAGCGCAACAGCTGACTCGCTCTGGGCATGCGGTGACGGTGTTCGAGCGAGCGGATCGAATTGGGGGTCTGCTTCGTTACGGGATTCCGGAATTCAAGATGGAGAAGCGTTTCATCGATCGGCGACTCGAGCAGATGCAAGCCGAGGGAACGATCTTTCGGACCGGCGTGAACGTCGGCGTCGACGTGACACCAGGCGAGCTTCGCTCACAGTTCGACGCGCTCGTGTTGGCTGCGGGTGCCACCCAGTGGCGTGATCTTCCGATTCCTGGCCGCGAGGCGAACAACATCCGTCAGGCAATGGAATTTCTCCCACCCGCGAACGCTGTCCAGATAGGTGATCTTGACGAGCACCCGTTCTCCGCCGAGGGCAAGGACGTCGTGATCATCGGCGGTGGAGACACTGGAGCCGACTGCCTCGGCACGGTTCTCCGCCACGGAGCCCGGTCCGTCCGCCAATTCGAGATCATGCCCGAGCCCCCACTTGAACGAGCTGCAGGAAACCCTTGGCCGGCTTGGCCTCTCGTCCTTCGGACACCTTCGGCTCATCTTGAGGCGATGGAGATCGAGGGACAGGACGTACGCGAGTACGCAATCAACACAGTCGAGTTCGTGAGCGACGCTGCTGGAGACTTGTCAGGATTGTCCACTGTTCGGGTGGAATCGCAGGTGGTTGATGGTCGGCCGACGTTCGTTCCCGTGGATGGTACAGAAGAGACGTTCCCCGCTCAGATGGTGCTCCTCGCCATGGGTTTCACCGGCCCAGAGAAGTCTCCACTGCTCGAAGGTCTCGGCGTGGACCTCACCGCCCGTGGAAATGTTGATCGCGATCAGGCCTACGCGACGAATGTCGATGACATCTTCGTGTGTGGAGACATGGGTCGGGGTCAGTCGCTCATCGTCTGGGCGATCGCTGAGGGAAGGGCATGCGCGGCTGCTGTCGATGTTGCTTTGATGGGCGCCTCGGCGCTGCCTGTGCCCGTCTCACCTTCCGACATGC
>CAXMSN010000046.1:0-3897 GCA_964196275.1 uncultured Kiloniellales bacterium
TCAGTACCTCGTCATGCCACTCCACGAGGGATTCATGGACATCCCGGCGCTCCTGCACCTGCCGCTAGACCTCCGATTCACCGTTCGGGAGGAGCTTCTCTCCATGCCCAATGTGGGGCGGTACATCGCCGAAACCGAGCAGATACTCGTCCCTGGTGTCCCATCGGTTCACGCGTACCGCGAGCTGTATGCGGACATCCGAGGCGCTGTGAACAAGGGAGACAGCATCGTCGTGTTCCCTCAGGGCTCAGTACTCGGTGTCGAAGTCGCGTTCAGGCCTGGCGTTGCCCGCATCGCAGAACGGTTCGACCTGTCCGTGCTTCCTGTGGTGATCTCGGGCACCCATCGCGTGTGGGAGTACCCGTTCACACAGACGGTCCGCTTCGGACAGCGGGTGGCCATGACCGTGCTGCCGCCTATCGAGCCCTCGGACGTGTCGTTCGAGAAGATCAGGCGGGTCGAGACAGAGATGAAATCCTTGGCGTTACGTGACACGGGGGCACCAGCCCGACGATTCGTTCCCGAACGCGACGGATGGTGGGATGGCTACGACTTCGACATAGATCCCCGGTTCACTGATCTGGGGTCCCGGGTCGCTCGCCATCGCCTGGCGCGCGCCTAGCCGAGGGAGTCGAAGATCCCAGGCTCAGCGTCGGGATCGAGGACCTTGACGATGCCTCTGCCGTACGCCCCCACCGTCTCACCGACACCGGCGTAGAACGTTGGGTAGGCGTAGATCATGTGTTGCAGTGTCGACACCGGAACCTTCGCATGCATCGCTGTTGCCAGCATGCTGAGCACATCGCCACCCCGGGGACCAGCCGAGGTCGCACCCACCAACAAACCTGTCTTGCGATCCACGATCAACTTGATCACACCCTCGTTGCCCGAACCGTGCAGCCAACCCCTGAAGGTGAGCGGAACGGACTTCGTCGTGACAACGATGTCGATTCCGGCAGCACGGGCTGCAGCCTCGGTGAGGCCGACCGAACCGATCTCAGGGTCGGTGAAGGTGACTCGCGGTAGCGCTGAGTAGTCCGCCGGTGGTGGATGACCTCCCAGAAGTTCGGCGGCGATGATCGAAGCGTGATGGACCGCAATGTGAGTGAACATCCCCTTCCCTGTGACGTCACCCATCGCCCAAATGCCGTCGGCAGCCTTCAGTTGGTCATCGACCTCGATAAAGCGACCCGATGTGTCGAGACCGGCTGCATCGAGGCCCAAACCGCCGAGATCGACCGTCCTCCCCGTCGCAACCAGGAGTCGCTCGCCGACCAGCGTCGTCCCATCTCCAAGGATCACCGCTATGGAGTCACCGCTGGCTTCGACACGTTCGGCGCGGGCGCCGAAGTGCACGGTGATCCCTTCGGACTCGAAGACAGACAGCAGCATCTCCGATGTTTCGGGTTCCTCCGCCATGAGGAGACGATCCTGACCCTCGACGATGGTGACAGTCACACCGAACCGTGCGAACACTTGGCCCAGCTCGCAACCGACTGCGCCTCCACCGAGGATGACAAGTGACTCAGGCAGATCTTGGACGGCGATCGCGTCGTGCGTGGTCCAATAGTCGACGTCGCTCAGACCAGGGATCGGTGGGATGAACGGTCGCGAGCCGGTGGCTACCACGATTCCCTGGCTGGCCTCGTAGCTCGTGTCGTCCACCGTCACCGTCATGGGTCCGGTCAAGCGACCCTTGCCACGAACGAAGCGCCCACCGCTGCCCTCGAACCGCGCCACAGCGAACGAATCGTCCCAATCGCCGGTCGCCTCGGTACGGATTCGTTCGGCAACAGGTGCCCAGTCCGGTGTGACCTCAGCGGTTCCGGCGACGCCATTGACCCTCCGCGCTTCCTGAAGAAGGTTGGACGCACGGATCATCATCTTCGAAGGGATGCACGCCCAATACGCACATTCGCCGCCCAAAAGAGCAGGCTCGATACCCACAACATCCAACCCACCAGCCGTCAAGCGAAGACCGAGGTCTTCTCCACCGGTGCCCAATCCAAGGATCACAACGTCCGAGTGCTCAGTCATCTCGCTCCCCTCACGGGCCTCAGCAGTAGTGCCCAACTGTGGTCGACCCTACAGGTCACATGCCAGACCAGTTCTCGAACGGCCACTCCGTTTCGAGCCACGAGGTGAGCGCAGGTCCGACGATCGGTGCCATCTTCGCTCTGCTCGCCGTCACCCACCACTTCATGTGCGCATCGCATCCAGCCTCGTGCGACGGGTAGATGTAGACACAGCCGATGACCTCGTCACCGTCCAGAATCGAGTAGGTGAAACCCGCGCGGTTCTCGAAGTCCCTGGCGTGCCCCTCGAGGTCGGAGAGGTTCCGTTCGAGGCTCATGGCTTCGGGCCACGACGACTCGGCGAACGCAGGCATCGCCTTGATGTGGGCGATGCTCGACATCCACGCCGTGTGATCCCGCTCGTTGTGCTCGGGGCCGAGCGGCTCCATCCGAAAGCCAGGGCCATCGAGCGTCGGAACCACGAACTCTGAAGGAACGAATCCGCAGGTCATTCGACCGAGCTATCAGCCGGTTCTCTTGTCCTTCTTGGCCTGCCGCTTCTCTTTCAGGCTCTTCGCCGGGGCTTTCTTGCCAGGCTTCCCGCCCTTGTCCTTGTTTCCCATAACTCAATGCCTCCGTGATCAATGCTGACACGTTCTCGCCCTATTGTGTCACACCTCCGGACATCGCAACAGCAGCCGCGAGTATCGTCATCGCCTATGGCAAGGATGGGTTGGTAGATGGCCGGAAGGCGAGATCTCGATAAGTACGCACCGCTGCACCTACGCGATTGGGAGTCGGGCAGTGACGGCTGGCGGATGGTCGAGGGAACGCTGTGCCTTGTCGACATCTCGGGTTTCACCGCGCTTTCAGAGAAGCTCGCAGCCTTCGGGCGAATCGGCGCCGAGGAACTCACCGAGGTTCTCGGACGAGTGTTCGGAGAGATGCTTGAGATCGCCTCAGACAGAGGCGGGACCCTCCTCAAGTTCGGTGGGGACGCCCTGCTTCTCCTCTTCGAGTCAGAGCACCACGCCACCCAGGCGGCGAGTGCCGCTGTGGAGATGAGATCAGCGCTCCGCAAGTCGAAGGACATCCCCACATCGGTCGGTCGACTGGCACTGCGCATGTCACAAGGCATCCACTCAGGCGAAGTACTCCTCATTCACGCCGTCGGGTCACATCGCGAGTTGGTCGTGGCGGGGCCAGCCGCAACATGGGTCGCTCACATGGAGTCGACCGCTGACGCAAACGACATTGTCGTCAGCAAGGCCACCGAGTCTCTGCTTCCTTCGGGCTCCGTATCGGCAGACAAGGGCGACGGCCGGTTGCTCCGATGGAGGACCCCAAAGATCGAACCGATCGACATCGACGATGACACGTCGAGATCATCGGATGCTGAGCACTCACATGTGCCGGTCGCTCTCCGCGAGCACCTCGCCAGCGGTGCCCCGGATTCTGAACATCGACAAGCGACAGTCGCCTTCATCGAGATCGCGGGTGTGGACGACCTCATCTCCAGTGTGGGCGTTGAGGCTTCAGCAGGTTCGGTGCAGGCCGTCGTCACATCCATCATGGACATCGTTGACGAGGAAGGCGTCACCTTCCTTGGAACGGACATGGACACCAACATGTTCAAGATCATCCTGGTCAGTGGCGTTCCTGCGACGATCGAGGACGAGGAAGGTCGCCTCCTTCGCGTGGCACGCCACGTCGCAGACCTTGAAACGCCACTGGCCGTTTCGATCGGCGTGAACCGCGGGCATGTGTTCTCTGGGGAGATCGGCGTCGAGGCGCGGGCGACGTACACGATCATGGGCGACACGGTGAACCTCGCTGCGAGGCTCATGGCAGCCGCACCAGCCGGAGCGGTCTACGCAACCCC
>CAXMSN010000047.1:0-3895 GCA_964196275.1 uncultured Kiloniellales bacterium
GGAACAGCGGCGCCTGTCGCCTCGTCCCATACGAGCCCGACCTCCGTGGCGTCTTCTCCCTCACCGACGGTGACCTTGGCGATCATCCCATCGCTCTTCACGAGCATCGGAGCGTTCGTGTACGTCGTCAGGTACGGCCGATCGAGATAGTCCATTGCTATCAGTTCATGGCAAAGGGTCAGGGCAAGTGCCAGGTCCGTTCCCGGGCGAATGGGAAGCCATGTGTCTGCGAATGGGCCCGCACTGCGAAGTCGCGGGTCGAGGTGGGTGATCTTCATCCCACGCTCGCGCGCCTTGACCATGTGGCGTGGCCACGTCAGCCAACAGAACTTGTTGCCACCGGCGTTGGTGATGTTCCAACCCCACGACAGCATGTAGTTGTTGTACCGGAAATCAGGGTGGAGAACCGCATGGGTCCCGATCGTGTACTCGAGTGCGCGGTAGCCAGCGTCGGAGCAGAAGGCCCCATGACCGAGCTTGGATATGCCCGTGGACTTGACGAAGGCGTCGTCATAGAAGTCCTTGGCCTTGCTGCGGCCCTTCTGCCAGAGAACGAGTTTCGGGTTCCGCTCACGAACCTCGTTGACCTTCGTGGCTACAAGGTCGAGCGCCTCATCCCACGTGGCACGTCGCCATTCTCCGGTCACTCCCTTCCCGTTCGTGCGGATGAGCGGCCACTTGACCCGGTTGGGGTCGTACATCGCCTGGATCTGTCCCTGACCCTTCGGACAGAGTGTCCCCACGTTCCGTGGGTTCGTCGGGTTCCCCTCGAACTTCACCACTCGCCCATCGATCCGACGGGCGATCATCCCGCAGTCCTGCTTGCCGATCCAACACGTCGTAGCAACGAAATCCTCGACGCCGCTTGTGACGGCGACCTCCTCGGCAGCCGCGACCCCCTCAAGAGAAGAGAAGAGGAAATTGCTCGTCACAGCGACTGTGCCAGCCGCGACAGCGGACCCCTTCACGAATCCTCGACGGGTGACCTTCGGCAGCCCGAGATATGTTTCCGGCATCCCTACTCCTTGGTGTCGATCGAATGGCTCGTCACAACGAGTTGAAAGACGGGTTGCGATACCCGTCCACGAGCGAATCGGTGCTTGCTGATCAGCATCACCACCATCGGACCACAGGTCGGGAAGCACCGGTAGCGGGGGAATCCCTTGTCTGTGTGGGGAGATCTCCGCTATCTCGAAACACTTGCTGTCGGGGAATCCCCCACGCAGAGCGAACCGGGCGTCAGCGGAGAATGTCGAGTTCGAGTGCGGCGCGGACCAGGGCGGCTCGGCTCTCGACGCCCAACTTCTTCAGGAGCCTTGCCTTGTACGTCTCAACGGTCTTGACGCTGAGGAACGTCATCTCCGCGATCTCAGCGTTCGTGTGGCCAAGGGCGACAAGTCTGAACACCTCAGCCTCGCGCTCACTCAGGGAGTCGTAACGTCGGCTGAGATCGGTATCTGATCCGACGCTTCCATCGCTCGGCTGGTCGGGCGCATTGGACGCGAGGATCCGTGCATGGTGTGGATGGATAAACACGCCGCCGTCGCTTACCGTTCGAATGGCTGAAAGAAGTTCGTCGCTTGCGGCCTGCTTGAGCACGTAGCCTGAACCTCCAGACGCAAGCACACGCCTCAGATATCCGACGTCGTCGTGCATAGTGAGCACGAGAACCTTGGTTCCAGGGAGGTCCGCACGTACTTTGGCCAATGCCTCGAGGCCGCCGCACCGTGGCATGTTCACGTCCATCAGGATGATGTCTGGCTCAAGCACGATCGCCTTCTCCACGCACTCGTAGCCATCGGATGCCTCTCCAACCACTTCGATATCGGACTCCGCGGTGAGGAGAGCGACAAGTCCGGCACGCAACACTGAGTGGTCGTCGGCAAGGAAGACTCGTATCGGCGTCATTGTGGAACCTCCACGTAGACGGTAGTTCCTCCGGGCCCACTCTCGATTTCGAGGCTGCCGTCGAGAAGTTCCGCCCGCTCCTGCATCGCGTGGATGCCGACACTCGTGTGGTTCCGACGCACGAGGTCAGGATCGAAGCCAGAACCGTCGTCCTCGATGATCGCACGAACGGATCCCTCGCGTTGTACGAGCAAGATGCTCACGTTCCGAGCATCGCCATGGCGCGCAGCGTTCGTCATGGCCTCCTGCACGATCCGGTACAGAGCAGTCTCCATCGCTGGCGGCAGCCGATCAGGTAGCTCCGCATGGACGTCTGCAACGACCCCTGGGTATCGGAGGGTGAAGTCCTCCGCGTACCGCTCCAACGCAGCGCTCAGCCCGAGATCGTCGAGCGCACTTGGGCGGAGCTCGCGTGACAGCTCTCTTACCTGTGTGAGTGTCTCGCCCGCGAGTAGCTGCAACTCTCGGCTCTTGGACTCAGCTTCGTCCCCTGTAAGTCGATCGAGCACAGCGATACCAACGATCAAGGAGCTGAGGGACTGCCCGACCGTGTCATGGAGCTCTCGAGCGATTCGCTTTCGCTCCTCCTCTTGTGCGGTGATCAGTTTCTCAAGCAATCTGGACCGCGCAGCTTCCGTCTCGGCGATGGTCGCTCGATTCTCCTCGAGGTCATCCACCATCTGATTGAAGGCAACGGAGAGGGCGCCGATCTCATCGTTCGCCCAGTAGGACGCCCTTGCGCTGAGATCGCCGTCGCCGACTCGTTGCGTCGTGTCAACCAGATCGAGAATGGGACGCGTCAGTAACCACGTCAGCAAGCTGGCAGCTGCGACACCGATGAGGGCCACGAACAACGTGATAACGAGCATCTGCGTCGTGATCCCGTTGACCACACCTCCCAGGCGGTCCTCGCTCGTTCCCAGGCGAACCACTCCGAGTTCGCCCTCGAGGATTGGAGCCTCGAAGTCATGGATGCTCGACGACCCGGAGTCGAAGTGGCGATGGATGATGTCCGATTCGGCAACACCTGCCGGAGGGGTGAGCAGTGCGACAGGGAATCCTTCATCGCCGAACGTGTGCACGACCACCCTGCCCGAAGGGTCAAGCACGAACGCATATTCGGCGTCGGGGTGGTTCGCCACGGTGTCGGACAGGGTCTCGAATACCGAGAAAGGGTCGTTCAGAAGGAGCGGATTCGCGCTTCTCGCCGCAAGGTCACTGGCCACCGATGCACCACGATTGTCCAGTTCGGTGATGAGAACCGACGTCATCACGCTGCGGACCTGCAGGGTGACAGCGATTCCGAGAACCATCGTGAGCGTGACGACGATGCCGAGAATCTTCGTCCGAACACTGAAGCCGGTGGCAGCCTGCTTTGCGTTCTTGATCCCGTCCGTGAACCGGTCAACGAAGTCATCCGATTCATTGACAGCACCCGGTGCCAGGACTTCTGTCACTGCCCCAGCCCCGTCTCTCTGACCATCAGGCGGACACCGTCGTAGTCACTGTCTTCGCCGAACACGAACCGGTCGACACCCAGCGTCGAGAGGATGCTTGGTCCGGCAGGGTCGTGCACGAGGCCTCTCAGTAACTCTTCGAACAGGGTCCGGACAGATGCTGGTGTCCCTGACGGCACGACGACGGGCGGTATCCCGAACGCTGGCGAGGTGTCGATCACTCTGACCTTCTCCGCTACGGACGGATCTGAAGCGATCACGTGAGCAAGTACCAGGTCGTCCACCGCTGCTCCGTCAACCACTCCAGCGATCACCGCGTCGATGGACCGGTCATGGCCGTAGGTGAAGATCGTCTCCTCGAAGAACTCCTCCGGTGTCTCACCACGCTTGAGCAGTGCATAGGTGGGGTACACACGGCCCGTGTGGCTCATCGGATCGGTGAACGCAAACACACCACCACGCAGATCCTCGATCGTCTCCACAGTGCTCGTGGTTGGCACGATGATGACGGACCGGTACACCGTCTCCCC
>CAXMSN010000048.1:0-10196 GCA_964196275.1 uncultured Kiloniellales bacterium
GGACCACAGACGAGCGATTACTACGACGTCGGTGAATGAGACCGACACGATTGGGAGGAATGTATGACAAAGCGAAGACTGTTCATCATGTTGGCCGTGGTGGCCATGGCGATGAGCGTGATGGCTCCTGCATCCGCAGGCAAGGGAAACACGGGTGCCGCAAAGGCGATCGGCGGATGGGATTGCGACAATCTTGGTCCCAACAGCTATCTGCACTGTGCACGGGTCGACATCGTGACATGGCTCGGAGATTCGGGACCAGGTAACGCCCTGAGCGTCCTGGTGTACTCAGAGGACGGTGCGGAGTTCCTCGGAACCGAGACGCTGCGAGTTGGCAGGGAAGGCGCACACCACTGGCACGGTGGACCCAACTCGCCCAATTCCTGATACGAGCGTGTACGCGTAACCTCGTATCAACTCTGTGATAAGAGAGAAGGAGGCCTCTGTGGGAGGCCTCCTTCTCTCTCGTTCTCTCATGTAGTTCTCATGGGGGTTGGGGAACTTTCTGATGCCTGTGAGCGTTGATATGTCATAGAACGCAAACAGGGGCGTGGGTCGGTTCGATCTTCTCCCACATGGAGGCCAGCATGAATGAAACCGCACTCAAGGGACGCAAGTTCACCGGTGCTTCTCGTGCCCCGAAGACATACACATCGGGTCGCACCTGCGCATCGAACGGCTGTGAGACACGGCTCTCGCAGTACAACCGCCGGGAGTGGTGCTACACGCACGCACCCACCAAGTACCCACGCCTGCGTGGTCGCATCGTCAAGGCCGACGCCTAGGACGACCGACCCCAACATCACAATCTCCTCCTAAGACGGTCGAGGGTCTGAAGTTTCCACGCCTCAGGCCCTTGACCGTTTCTCGCGCCCTCCGCGAAAGGTGGCGTGCGAAGGGTGGCAAGGCGAAGGGTGGCAAGCGGGGTTCCTGACGCGTAGGATGGCGCAATGTTCTCAGCCCCAGCCTTGACCGCACGTCGCTTCTTCCTTCTCCTCGTCGCGATGACGTTGCTCGCCGGGGCGTGTTCGTCGACCGCCACGACAACCACAACGACAACCACCGTGCCTCCCGCGGAGGAGCCCACCACGTCATCTCCCTCGACATCGACCGCACCGCCCACCACCGCAGCGCCACCGACGACGGCAGCGCCACCGACCACCCAGGCGCCGACGATGAAAGAGCAGATCGACGAAGCCAAGGGCAAGATGGTGGAACCTGAGCATGTCGAGGGCGGCACGCTCAGTCAGCAAGGTCAGTTCTTGGACGTGTCCGCTGGTGTCAACGACCCCCTTGCAGGCGTCGAGGTGCGATTCTACGTGGACGAAAACGGGCGAGTCAACGCATACGTGGAGGGTCCAGCCGAGAAGCTTCGCAGCCTGTGGATCGAGTTCGATGCCCTGAACGGCAACGGACAGATCGTGTCTGAGACGTCGTACGTCGGCAGTGACGGCGAAGGTCCGAGTTGGGTCGCGACGACCGAAGCCGGGACGGCAAGGCATGTCGCAGACACGCCGCCGCCAGAGACACCTGACGGGGAGATGCTTGGTGTCGTCATTCCGACTGACATCAACATTTCGGAGGACTGGGACGAGATATCGATATGGCTCTACTGCGAACTCGAGAACGGTGAGTTCGAGTTCTCGCACTACCGGTTGACCAAGGAACAGGCCGTCGCGAACGCACCTGATGGCGCATCGGTCGCAGCCCTCTTCTCCGACCTGCTTGGCCTCGATCCCGACGCCCCCGATCCGCTCGTGTGGGCGCCGCTGGGTCAATAGGGCTGCACCCACTCGAAAATCGGCGTAGGTTGGCTGCTGTCGGCATCGTCGCCCAGCTGAGGCGGCGTGTCACGTGAAGGGAGACACGATGACAACACCGAACCTTGACGCGTCTGGGGGACCTGACCCCGCGCCGGCAGAGTCCCAGGCCGAACCGCTGCCGCTGAGGGTGCTCCGGCCGTTTGTCGATTGGGTCGCGCGGCGCGAAGCGTCGGTCCATGTCAAATTGCTCGCCGGCTTCATGCTGATCGCGGTCCTTCTTCTGGCACTCGGGATGTTCAGCATCGCCGTGCTCGGCCGCGTTGACCGTCAAGTTGAGACACTGACCGCCCTCCATGATCAGACCGAGTTGGCCCAGGACATGATCTACGCCGTAACCGCCCAGAGCCACTTCCGGGTGATGTCCCTCATCACCCAGCTCGACTCCTGGGACGCCAAGATCTACAAGGCCAAGGATGGGTTCGATGAGAATCTCGCCACCGTTCGCGCAATGAGCGTGCCCGCTCAGCCCATCTTCTTCGATGCGATGGAGGTGAGCAACCGTCGATTCGAAAGCGAGAGTATGGCGGTCTCGGAACTGGTCTACGCCGATGAAATCGACAGGGCCCTCAACCTGCACATCCAGGTCGAACACGAGACGTCGCACGAACTTGAGGACCAACTCAACGGCCTAATCGCTGAATCGGATCAACTGGCTGCGATCGAGGAACTCAATTTCGAGTCCGATCGCGATCTTCTGACATTGGCCGTTGCTGGCTTCTCCATTGTCAGTCTCGGCATGGCGCTTTTTCTCGGCGCGGTGCTTTCGTGGTCCTTGATTCGGCCCGTGCGCGAGGTCGACGAGGCGCTCCGTCTGATCGCAGGTGGAGACTTCGACCAACGGGTCGTCGTCCACAACCGCGATGAGTTCGGCAGTCTGACGGCGAACCTCAACAAGACGACCGAGCAGCTCGGTGGGCTGTATTCGGATCTTGAGACACTCAACACAGACCTTCAGGAGACCGTCGAAAAGAAGGTCGACGAACTCCAGCGCGCCGATCGACTTCGCCGGTATGTCTCGCCGACACTCGCCGATTCGATCCTCGCTGGAGACACTGAAGTCGCCCTCGGATCCAGCCGTAAGTACCTCTCCATCTTCATGTCGGACATCCGCGGCTTCACGGCGATGACGGAGTTGCTGGAGCCGGAGCACCTTGTGGCCGAGTTGAACGAGTATCTCGAGGCGATGACGAACATCGTCTTCAAGCACGGCGGCACGGTCGACAAGTACATCGGGGACGCGATCCTGGTCTTCTTCGGAGACCCTGTTCCGCAAGACGACCACGAACAGCGGGTCCTTCGCATGGCCCTCGAAATGCAGGACCATGTCGACATGCTCGACATCGGCTGGACGGCGAAGTACGGCGCTTCGTTCCGAGTAGGGATCGGCATCACGACGGGATGGGTCACGGTCGGAAACATCGGCTCGTCAGCCCGAAGCGATTACACGGTCCTCGGGAACGAGGTGAATCTGGCATCACGACTCGCCGACCGCGCTGAACCCGGCGAGATCCTGGTGAGCGAGCGGACGATGATCAAATCCCCGGAAGGGATTACGGGCGAGGAGATCGACGAGGTCACGCTCAAGGGCGTGTCGCGGCCGATCAAGATCTACAAGCTGAACAGGCCAGAGAACGGCTCCCAGGAAAGTGCCGATGGCTGAGGGCCCTCGCTGGGTCAGGGTTCTGGGTCTGGGGCTGCTGTTCGCCTTGTTGATGACGGCATGCGGCGAATCGGAGGACGATTCAGCGTCCTCTGCTCCTCCTGTGTTCGGCCAGTCCGAGCCCGTCTCTGTGATCGTCGACTACAGCCCGACGGTGTCCGATGTCGGTGCGTTGCTCTACCTGTTGTCCCACCCGTCCGTTGAGGTCATCGCGGTCACTCTGCCGGTTACCGGCGAAGCCGGGTGTGAGCTTGGGCTTGAGGTGACCCTCGGGATCTTGGCGATGTTCGATCAGGAGGAGATCCCCGTCGCATGCGACGCGGAGGTGCCCCCGGACGCCCGCCCGTGGCCGTCCGAGTTCCTGACCGGCCACGAGAACCTCACGAACGGTCTTCCTACATCTACCGCCTCGCCGTCCAGTGAGTCGGTGCCGGACCTGATCGCACGCGTGACAGCGGAGGCCAGTCGCCCCGTTGTGCTCTACGCCGTCGCACCGCTGACGAATGTGGCGAGGGCGCTGCAGAAGCATCCCGACCTCGTGGCCGATCTCGAAGGGATCGTGATCATGGGTGGCGCTCTCGGTGCGCCAGGGAACGTGGAGGGAGCCAACGCGGAGTGGAACTTCTGGATCGATGTGCCCGCCGCAGCGGCAGTCATCGCCTCGGACGCACAGATCACTCTGGTCCCGCTCGATGCAACGAGCTATGTCCCCGTTCCCGACGACCATCAACAGGCGCTCAGCGAAGCGAACCAGACCGGTGCAGTTGCGTACCTCAGTGGTCTCCTCGACATCTTTCCATCGGCCACGAGCGACTTCTACTTCATGTGGGATGAGCTGGCAGCGTCGGTGGCATCCGGCGAGCCAGTGGCCGGCATCGAGATGATTCCTGTCGTAGTCGTCGTTGGCGGGTCCGACGACGGTCGCACAGTGCCAGCCGACGAGGGACACATGATCACGGTCGCAGTCGGCGTTGAGCACCCCGACGCCTTCCATGATAACTTCGTATCCGTCCTGTCCGGGGGCGTGTAATCGGGCCAGCAACCCTGATACGCCATCGCGACGCCATGCCACTAGTCTCTCGCCAATGAAGAGGTTCAACCGCACCGTCGCGTTCGTTTCACTGCTGGTCTTCGTCGTCGCACTCGCTGCACCAGCGATGGCAACAGAGTCTTCAGACGACTCGGCCGACACGACGGACACCACGGCCGAGCCCGTGCAGATCTCCGAGGGCGAGCAGCCTGCAGTCGTCGCTCCACCCATCGAAGAGGGCGAAGTTGAGCAACCGTGGACCTCTCGATTCATCTACCCATTGATCGTTGTGGGCACGTTCGTGCTGATCATCGGAATCGCCATTGGATACAACCGCTCGGTCCGCACGAAGTACAGGGTCGTCGGCTGACCCGCATCCCCTTCAGTCGCCGTAGGCTCCCGGCATGAGCAGAGTCGACTGGGATACCGCACGCAGCACCTCGAAGCGGTTCTCTGGCGACTATCCCCTTGCGGGGACGTATCACGAGCGAAAGTTCGCTCTCCAGGCACCTGATCTCGTCGCCAGAGCCTCGGATCTTGTCGCACACGAGACAGGTCTCGAGATCCCAGGCCAGCCCGAAGTCACCGTCATCTCGCGCCACGGATGGGTCGACATCAACGCAGATTCTTTCTCGCATCTCCTCAAACCCCTCGAGGATGAGCTCGCATCCGATCCGAAGATCGGATCCGCTACGGCGGCACGGATCATGGGCGCACAGATCGGTGCTGTTCTTGGGTTCATGTCCAAGCGAGTGCTTGGCCAGTACGAACTCGTGCTGCCGACCGGAGACGGCGACTTCGGAGACACGGTGCTTTTCGTCGGCGCCAATGTGCTCTCGATGGAGCGACAGCATCAGTTCCGGCCGTCCAGCTTCCGGTTCTGGGTCGCCCTGCACGAATGCGCCCATCGTGCCCAGTTCACGGGCGTCGACTGGATGCGCCCCTATTTCATGTCACTGGTAGAAGAGTTGCTCGGGTCCGCAAAGCCTGAGAAGGGCCGATACAGCCGGATCACAGCGGAGGTCCGGTCGGCGTTGGACGAGGGCAGAGACCCGTTCGGCAACGCTGGCATCGTCGGGTTGCTCGCCTCAGTTGAGCAGCGTGAAGTCCTCGACAAGGTCCAGGCGCTCATGTCGCTTCTCGAAGGCCACGGGCATGTCGTGATGGACCGCCTCGGTGAGCGCGAGATCGTTGACGTGAAGCGTATGTCCAACGTGCTCAAGGCTCGCCGTAAGGATCCCAAGACGGCAGCCTTCATGAAGCTTGCGGGCATCGAGATGAAGATGCGGCAGTACGAGGACGGCGCAAAGTTCATCTCGCAGGTGGAGGAGATCGCCTCATGGGATGCACTGTCGGCGGTGTGGGAGAGCCCTGAGGCATTGCCGACGCTCGACGAGATCGGGGATGCGCGGTTGTGGCTCGATCGGGTCAGCGGGTGAACCCTCGATTCGCAGAGATGGTCCGCCTCTCCGTAGGTGATGCTTCGTGTGTTGTCGCACTCGGCGGTGGGGCAGATTCAGCAGTCCTGCTTGCGGCAGCCGTTGAATCTCTGGGACGTGACCGCGTCCGAGGCATGTTCGTGTATCACGCACTTGAAGGATCCGACGCCCTTCGGTCTGCTGTCGGATCGCTGACCGATCATCTGGACGTCGAGTGCCAGATCGTCGAAGCGGTCGTTCCAGAGGGCCCAGACCTTGAGGCCAGAGCACGCGAGGCCAGATACAGAGCGCTCGGTGAGGCGATCAACGAAGGAGAGGTGTGCTGCACTGCCCACACCCACGATGACCAGGCCGAGACGGTGTTCATGCGCATCATGCGAGGCTCGGGTGCGACCGGAATGTCAGCGATCCCGGCCGTTCGGGGTGTGTTCGTGAGGCCGTTCCTCGATGTCACCCGTGCCGACCTGCGGGCCGCGGCCCAAGAGGATCGACTTCCGTTCGCCGACGACCCCGCAAACGATGACCCGAGGTTCCTCAGGTCACGGATAAGGGGTGAGTTGATCCCGACCATCGAGGAGTCCTACGCACCGGCGTTTCGCGACAACCTGGTCCGCACGGCACACCTGGCTGCCTTGGATGATGAGGTGCTGACCTCTGAGAGCATCGCGATCCCCATCCGGTCCGAAGGGAACGACGTGGCCATTCCGACCGCACCCCTTCTCACCGCACCCGGTGCGCTCGCCCGTCGCGCCATTCGGCGAGCGCTTGGCGAATTCCATATGCCGTACCACGGCTCCCACGATGACGTCGTTTCGGTGATCGCGACGGCGACCGATGGCACGCAGAGAACCCTGACCGGAGATGTTTCCTGTGTGAGGGAGAACGCCGAGGTCGTGCTCGTCCGAAAGGCGACGATGGACGATCTCAAGCCCGTGCGGCTGACTGTTGGCAGCCCGTTCCGTTGGCATGGCCGGTTGTACGGGACAACGACGTCGATGGCGCCATCGCTTCGCACGACAGCAGGAAAGCGGACAGCCATCAGGATGCCCGGGGCAGACGAGCAGATCGTGGTTCGAGGCGTTGAGGATGGCGACAAGATCGACATCGACGGTGGTTCGACACGCGTCTCTGAGGTTCTCCGGACCGCCGGAGTGCCAGCAAGAGTGAGACCGTTTTGGACGGTGGTGACGATTGGTGCCAAGATTGCGGCGCTCCACGGAATCAGGGTCGCACCGTGGGCGAGACCGATCGGTGGGGAACCCGCCGTGATCATCGAAAGGGAAGACATAGCGTGAAGATCGGAAAGACTCTCGTTTCCGCCGAGGAGATCGACGCAAAGCTCACCGAGATGGGTGCGGCGATCTCTAGAGACTTCGCTGGCAAGGACCTGTTGCTCGTCGGGATCCTCAAGGGCGCTTTCGTGGTCATGGCTGACCTTGCGCGTCACATCACGATCCCCGTGGAGTTCGATTTCATGGCCGTGTCGTCGTATGGCTCAGCGACGAAGAGTTCCGGCGTCGTGCGGATCCTCAAGGACCTTGACCAGGAGATCGAGGACAGGCACGTGTTGATCGTTGAGGACATCGTTGACACGGGGCTCACGCTGCATTACCTCCTCAAGAATCTCTCGGTTCGCAAGCCAGCGAGCCTGTCACTGGCTGCGCTTCTCATCAAGGATGGGGTCGATCGCCCGCCCCTTGAGGTCGCTTACGAGGGTTTCCACATCCCACCGGACTTCGTGATCGGCTACGGCTTGGACTACGAGGGCAAGTATCGGAACCTGCCGTACGTCGCCGTGGTTGACAGCGTCGACTGACAGTTTCCCGCCTGAGGGCGAATTCTGAGCGACAGGTTCCGCCAACTTTGACGTAGTGGAGTCGTACCATGTAGTCACCGTTGCATTCCACTTCGGATGAATGTCACCGCCCAAGGAGCACCGTGAACCGCACAGCGAGAACAATCCTCGTGTATCTGGCTGCGATCTTCCTGGTTGTGGTCGCCTTCCAGGTGCTGTTCTCCCAGGCAACGGCCCCAACCGAGTTGACGCTCAACGAATTCAGTGCGCACCTCGAATCAGGGACGATCACCGAAGAAGTGCTCATGAAAGACCGCTCGAACGAGCTGTCCGGCGTTGTCGAGATCGGGACGGAGTCCGAAGACTTCATCGTCCTGTATCCCGCCGAGTACGCGGCCGATCTCACCACCCAGCTGCAGGAATCAGGCGTTCCGTTCCGGGTCGATTCAGAAGCGCCGACGATCTTCGACTACCTCCTCACCTTCATCCCTTATCTGTTGATCTTCGGGCTGTTCTTCTTCGTCATCATGCAGATGCAGGGTGGCGGCAACAAGGTGATGCAGTTCGGCAAGTCCAAGGCGAAACAGGTGACGAAGGACACGCCGAAGGTCCTGTTCTCAGACGTCGCCGGCGCAGACGAGGCGGTTGAGGAACTCGAGGAGATCAAAGACTTCCTTGCGTTCCCGCAGAAGTTCCGTGCCATGGGAGCCAAGATCCCCAAAGGTGTTCTGCTCTACGGACCTCCCGGAACAGGAAAGACGCTGCTCGCACGTGCCGTGGCAGGCGAAGCAGGCGTGCCGTTCTTTGCGATTTCAGGCTCGGACTTCGTCGAGATGTTCGTTGGTGTCGGTGCCTCGCGTGTCAGGGACCTCTTCGACCAGGCGAAACAGAATTCACCTGCGATCGTGTTCATCGATGAGATCGATGCGGTGGGTCGTCATAGAGGAGCAGGTCTCGGTGGTGGCCATGATGAGCGTGAACAGACCCTGAACCAGCTTCTCGTCGAGCTCGACGGTTTCGAGGTCAAGTCGGGTGTCATCGTCATCGCATCGACGAACCGCCCTGACATCCTCGATCCGGCACTTCTCCGGCCTGGCCGGTTCGATCGTCAGGTCGTCGTCGACCGTCCCGATCTCAAGGGAAGGGAAGCGATCCTCGCGGTCCACGCAAAGGGCAAGCCTCTCGCCGATGAGATCGACCTTGGCGTCCTTGCAAGGCAGACACCGGGCTTCACGGGTGCTGACCTCGCCAACCTCATCAATGAGGCTGCCATCCTCGCCGCCCGAAATTCCGACGAAGACATCAACATGGCTGCGCTTGAGGAGGCGATCGAGCGCGTCATCGCTGGTCCGGAACGCAAGTCGCGGGTGATGTCTGACAAGGAGAAGGAGATCACGGCGTACCACGAGGGCGGTCATGCACTCGTCGGATATGCGTTACCGAACTCCGATCCGATCCACAAGGTCACGATCATCCCTCGCGGACGCGCTGGCGGATACACGCTCTCGCTTCCGCTCGAAGACAAGTACTACCAACGCCGCTCCGAGATGGTCGACCAACTCGCGATGCTGCTTGGCGGACGGACGGCAGAAGAACTCGTCTTCGTTGATCCGACCACAGGTGCTTCGAATGACATCGAGAAGGCGACACAGCTCGCTCGCCGCATGGTGATGGAGTACGGCATGAGCGACAAGCTCGGTCCACTCCAGTACGGCAAGCCCGAGGGCGAGGTGTTCCTCGGCAGGGACTACACACGCAACCAGGACCTCTCCAACGAGGTAGCGGCGGCCGTGGACGGTGAGATCAGGTTCCTGATCACGCAGGCCCACGACGAGGCTCGCAAGGTCCTCGAAACCCACGAAGCCGCACTCCACAGGGTCGCCAAGGCGCTTATGGACCGTGAAACGCTTGGCGCAGACGAGATCGTCGAGATCTTCCACGACGTCCCGAAGTGGGAGCACGCAGACGACGGTTCGATCCGTCTCAAGGCCCCGGATTCGGTCACCTCGATCCAGCCAGCCGTTGCCGCCCGCACCGACGGTGCAGTCTGACGCAGTGCCCTCTGATCCCGGCAGTCTGACCTAGTGTCCTCTGATCGCGAGTGGGCAGTGCTTGGCGGTTCAATCCCCCTTGATGGCCCCGTGGTCATGGGCGTGCTGAACGTAACCCCGGATTCCTTCTCGGACGGCGGTTCCCTTGAAGGAGTCGACGATGCTGTTGCGGCAGGGATCGCGATGGTCGAGGCCGGCGCGAGGATCGTTGATGTCGGCGGCGAATCAACGCGCCCCGGAGCTGCTGCGGTAGATGTCGCGGAGGAGACCCGCCGAGTGGTTCCCGTCGTCAAGCGGTTGGCCGACAAGGGCGTCACCGTCTCGATCGACACGTCGAAGGTTGCGGTCGCAGACGCCGCACTGGATGTCGGTGCAGCGATCGTGAACGACGTAACCGG
>CAXMSN010000049.1:0-9698 GCA_964196275.1 uncultured Kiloniellales bacterium
GCCGACATAGGTATCCATTTCATCGAAGCGCAGCCGGCAACGGTAGAGGTCGGGATCACCATGTCTCGGGCGTTTCAGGGCCTCGGGCTGGCAGCTGAAGCCATGCGATCGGTCGTGTCATGGCTATTCGCTGAATTCGACCTTCATCGAGTGTTCGCCCACGTGGACGAGAGGAATGTCTCCGCCCGGGGACTCCTGACACGTCTCGGGTTTCGTCAAGAGGCGGAGCTGCGAGAGGCCGATTGGTTCAAAGGTTCGTGGACGACGCTCTGCCTCTATGCCGTTCTCGCCGAGGAATGGTCCGAACCCCCAGCCGAATAGCCGAATAGCCCCACATAACGACTGTGAAATCAGGGGAGGTTCTCCGGGATGAGTCATCGAAGTGAGCTCGTCGAAGGTCCGACAACCCGCGAACCTGGAGCGGCTCTACATCGCCGAGCTCCTAAACCGGGACGCCCCGCTTGATGACCCGATCGACGAGATCACCATCGGGCCGGTACACGAGGTGCTCGAATGAGGGGGCATCGAGGAGCACGAGGTCGCCCAAGTAGCCAGCGGTGATGACGCCGCGGTCGGGCTTCCCAAGCGCCAAAGCACCACCGGCCGTGGCTGCCCACAACGCCTCGCTTGGCGTCAGACCGGCCGTCGTGGCGGCAAGGGCAATGATGAATGGCATCGTCTCGACGTACGACGTCCCGGGGTTGCAGTCGGTCGCGATTGCAACGCGCACCCCGGCGTCCCAGAATCGACGTCCATCGGGAGCAGGTTCCTGCATAGTGAGGGAAACCCCTGGCAGCAGCACGGCCACGGTTCCCGCCTCAGCCAGGGCAGCCAAGTCTGCATCGCTTGCATGGTCCAGATGATCCGCTGCAACAGCGTTGAGCCGCGCAGCAAGTGCTGCTCCCCCGCTGTGCGAAAGCTGCTCGACGTGTAGTCGTATCGGGATGCTGTGTCTGCCTGCCGCCGCGGCGATCTGCTCGGTCTCTTCGACGGTGAAGGCGATGTCATCGCAGAACACGTCGACGAAGTCGACCCGACCACCCACAGCTTCGATCATGTCCCCTGATACCAAGTCGACATAGCCCTGGCGATCGTCATCGAATTCGGGAGCTACAACGTGGGCGCCGAGGAAAGTCTTGACGACATCGATCGGGAGGCTGGAATCGATCGCCTCGATGACGTCGAGCATCTTGATTTCCGTGGCGACATCGAGTCCGTACCCCGTCTTGATCTCGACCGTTGTGGTGCCGGCATCGAGCATTCGTTGAACCCGACTGAGCGATTGCACGGTGAGTTCGATGAGCGACGCTTCGCGGGTCGCCCGCACCGTCGAGTAGATGCCGCCTCCCGTCGCCTGAATCTCGGCATACGACGCGCCCTCGAGTCGCATTGCATGCTCATGGCTGCGATCTCCGGCGAAGACCGCATGTGTATGTGCATCAACGAAACCAGGAACGACGGCAGCGCCATCGACATCCATGACCGGAAGGGAGTCGTGCTCGCTTGGGATATCGTCGACCGATCCAACCCACGCGATCACGCCGTCGCGGATCACGACCGCAGCACCGTGAACGACACCCGAGAGCCCGCCTCGATCGGGATCGTTGGTGACGAGTTCGCCGATATTGGTGATGAGTAGATTGGACATGCGGCCTCTCGTTGGGGTTCGAGTCGTTACTCGCCCTGCATCGGAATCGAGACGCCTCGCTCTGTCGCAACGTCGATGGCTCGCTGGTAGCCAGCGTCGGCGTGGCGGATGACACCCATCCCCGGATCGTTGGTGAGCACACGCTCAAGACGTGAGGCTGCTTCATCGGTTCCGTCTGCGACCACTTGGGCACCCGCATGGATCGACTTCCCGATCCCCACCCCGCCACCGTGGTGGACGGCCACCCACGCGGCTCCCGACGCGGTCGCTGTCAACGCATTGAGGATCGGCCAGTCCGCGACGGCGTCTGAACCGTCAAGCATGTCTTCGGTCTCCCTGTAGGGAGAGGCGACCGAACCAGAGTCGAGATGGTCGCGCCCAATCACGATCGGAGCACTCACCGCACCTGTCCGGACGAGCTCATTGAATGCGAGTCCGGCCCTGTGACGGTCGCCGTAGCCGAGCCAACAGATCCGCGATGGAAGGCCCTGGAACGCGACCTGCTCCTCAGCCATGTCGAGCCATCGGAGGAGAGCAGCGTTCTCGGGGAAGAGTTCACGCAAGGCATCGTCGGTTGCCTTGATGTCATCGGGATCGCCGGACAGAGCTATCCAGCGGAACGGGCCAAGGCCTTCGCAGAAGAGATCCCTGATGTACGCCGGCACGAAGCCTGGATAGGCGAACGCATTCTCGAAACCACCTTCGAGCGCCTCACCTCGCAGGTTGTTGCCGTAGTCGAACACTTCCGCACCTGCTGTCTGCCAATCGACCATCGCCTCGCAGTGGAGTGCCATGGACTTCCTCGCCCGCTCGATGTACGCCTCTGGTTCCTCAGCGCGGAGCGCGTCAGCTTCGGTCAGGCTCATGCCAACAGGGACATAGCCGTTGAGGGGATCGTGCGCCGATGTCTGGTCGGTCACGATGTCGATGTCCACACCCATGTCGAGCAGTTCCCTGAAGACGTCGGCAGCGTTTCCTACGACAGCGATCGACACGGCCTCACCGGACTCCTTGGCGCTCAGCGCCCTCGCGACTGCCGATTCAAGATCATCCGCAACCTCATCCACGTAGCGTGTGTCGAGGCGCTTCTGGATCCTGTCCGGGTCGATCTCGACGACAAGGCAGACACCGTCGTTCATAGTGACCGCGAGCGGTTGGGCGCCACCCATACCGCCGAGTCCGGCCGTGAGAGTGAGCGTGCCCTTCAACGACCCGCCGAAGAGCTTCTCTGCGATCGACACGAACGTCTGGTACGTGCCCTGGAGGATCCCCTGCGTGCCGATGTAGATCCATGATCCCGCGGTCATCTGCCCGTACATCATGAGCCCGGCATCTTCGAGATCCCAGAAGTTCTGCCAGGTTGCCCAGTCCGGAACAAGGTTGGAGTTCGCGATCAGGACTCTCGGGGACATCTCGTGGGTCGTGAACCTTCCGACGGGCTTGCCGGACTGGACGAGGAGCGTCTCATCAGACTCGAGTTCGGTGAGGTTCTTGACGATCGCGTCAAACGATTCCCAGTTCCTCGCGGCCTTCCCGCGACCGCCGTACACCACGAGATCGAGCGGAATCTCGGCGACCTCTGGGTCGAGGTTGTTGAGCAGGCACCGCAGAACCGCCTCCTGCAGCCACCCTTTGGTGTTGAGCTCCGTCCCCGTGGGAGCCTTGACGAGCCGAGGCCCAGTTCCATAGGCGAAAGCGTTTCCGGCCGATGCGGACGACGACGCGAATTCTGTCACTTCCGTCCTCCCTTCAGGGGGGACGAGCGAACGAAGTGAGCTAGGGGGGTCTGGCAGTCAAAGGGTCTGGAAACCTCGTTCACGCCAACACCCTCCTGACTCGCTTCGCTCGTCCGTCCTCCCTCGCAGGGAGGACGAGCGGAAAGCGTGGTCCGTCGTCCGTCTTCCGTCATTCATCCACTCCCGACTTCGAGGTCACTGAACGCGCCTGCTTCGATGAGGCTGGCGATTTGTTCGATGTCGGGTCCTGGGGGTCTGTCCTCGACAAGCGGTGCGCAGACAGACCGGATCGCGTCCTTGACCGAGGACGTACCCGCGGCCAGTGCCATGTCTCTCTGCTCGGCACCCTGGGCTGCGCACATGAGTTCGACGGCGATCACCCTGGCAGTGTTGGTGAGGATCGTTCCGAGCTTCCTCGCCGCCCCCCAGCCCATTGAGACGTGGTCCTCTTGGAGGCCAGACGTTGGAATCGACTCGACTGAAGCGGGATGGGAGAGAACCTTGTTCTCCGCAACGATCGCCGCTGCCGTGTACTGGGTGATCATGTAGCCGCTTGATACGCCGGGCGTGGTTGCGAGGAACGGGGTCAGACCTGCGGAGCGAGCCGGGTCGAGCAGCCGATCGGTTCTGCGCTCAGAGATGGCCCCGAGCTCCGTTACGCTGATCGACAGGAAGTCGAGGGCGAACGCCAGTGGTTGGCCGCGGAAGTTCCCTGCGGACACGACCTCACCGTCGTCAGCGAACACGATCGGATTGTCGACCACCGCACCGAGTTCTCTGTTGAAGACGGCCTCTGCGTAGTCGATGGTGTCTCTCACCGCTCCGTGTACCTGAGGCGCACACCGCAGGCTGTACGCATCCTGAACCTTGTGTCCGAAGTCGTGATGATGCGAAGCCGAGATTTCGGAACCGTCGAGCAGCGTTCGGATGCGCCGGGCAGACTCCATCTGGCCGGGATGGGGCCGAAGATCATGGACACGCTGGTCGAACGGCCTTGTTGACCCCATCAGCGCCTCGACCGTGAGGGCGCACGCCGCGTCATCCGCATCGACCAACTGACGAGCCCGGGATACGGCTATGCACCCGTGGGCGAGCATGCCTTCGGTGCCGTTCAGAAGGCTGAGACCTTCCTTGGGACCAAGGTCCAGCAGAGTGATCCCTGCGGCTTCGATCACGGGTCCGGCAGGCGTCTGACCGTCGCCGTCAAGCACGAACCCTTCGCCGATCAGCGGGAGGGCGAGATGTGCGAACGGTGCGAGATCTCCGGATGCGCCCACAGACCCTTGTGCTGGCACCGCGGGCAAGATGTCGTTCTCGAGAAGCGCCAGCAGCGTCCGCACAACGACCGGGCGGACGCCCGAATAGCCCTGTGCGAGCGTCCTCGCTCTACACAGGAGCATCGCTCGGACGATCTCAGGTGCAAGCAGGTCACCAACTCCTGCGGCGTGACTTCTGATGAGGTCGTACTGGAGAGCCGATGCCTGATGACTCCCGATCCGAGTGCTCGCAAGCGCCCCGAAACCAGTGGTGATCCCGTAGACCACGTCACCATCCTTCACGACCTGACCCACGAGAGCCGCAGCCGGTCCCATCGTCGTATCAAGGTCCGGGCCGGGTACAGCAGTTGCTTGGCCATGTGCGACCGCGACCACTTGATCGACCGTAAGCGGGGAACCGTCTATAACGACCTGCACATGGTGTCCTTCCCTTGAAAGTGGCCCGATGACCGCAGGCTAGGAAGACGACGGCAGCCATGCACGGGAAGGGTCCTAGTTCGTTGAGAGCGCTTCGAGCGCCTTGCCAAGACGTTCACCCTCGCGGCTGCGGAGCCCGACGTTGGCTTGCAGCACCTCGAGTTGCTGTTTGATCGCAAGCTCGCCGCCGGGGATCGTGTTCTCCTCGAACCAGGCAACGATCGACGCCGCAACCTCTGGCTCCGATCGGTTCGGCAACAGATCCAGTACTCGTCGCTCCAGGACCGGCGGGATCACATCCATCACCGCTTCCCAGTTGTCCATGATGAGTTGCCAGATCCGAGGGCCGTTCTCCCGGTGCCCGAGGAGGAGGGCGAGCACCCAGAACGAATCCTGGGCTCGGACTTCGCTGTCGAGCACCATCTGGAACATACGTTCCGCTGTCTCCGGGTCAGCGATCTGTGTGGCCGCCCTGAGGTACTTCACTGTTTGCTGCGGGCTGGTCGCCGTCTTCGACCGATGCATGAAGTGATCGAAGCGATCTCCCTCGGCGTTCGACGCCACGATCATCAGGGCGGCGTCGGCGATCTCTGCATCGACATCGCCCTCTCCGTCATAGACGGTGCGGGCCGTGGCGATCGTCTCCAGGTCGTTTCCAAGATTTCCGAGCGCCTTGAGCAGGAGGCCACGCATCTGTCGGTTCCTGTCTGACTCGCCCTCTGCAACCGTCCAGCCGAGTTGCTCGACCTTGTCCGACACGAGTCCACGCACGAAGGCCTGCATCGCCGGCCTGTCATCGGATGACGTCACCTTGTCGAGTTCGGACACGCCAGCAAGCGCGATCGACCACACATCGACCTCATCCTCATCTGACAGGGTCGATACGAGAGCCAGATAACTGGCGGCGTCCGCATCCCCTTTCAGCACGTTCGCGTAGGCATCAGAGACGATCGAGTACCGCTCTATCGGATCGAGATCCGATAGACGTCCGATGATCCCATCGAACAATTCGGCTTCGTAGTTGACCCGGAAGAACCCCTCCCCACCTGCATCAACGAGGAGATCGTCTGCTCCTGAAATCGAGATGGGCTCATCACCGAGGACAACCTTGCCGTTGCCGGCAGACGACGAGTACAGCACAGGCACCTTCCATGTGGTGTCTCCCTCACCGATCAACCGGAACTGCTCCTGGCTCAGCCGGAAGTTGGAGCCATCGCGCACGACGGACAGCCTGGGATAGCCACCTTGGAAGATCCATGTGTCCATGATCTCGCCGACCGGTTCGCCGGAGGCCTCCTCAAGAGCGGCCCACAGATCGGGTGTGTCGGTGTTGCGATACGCGTGCTTCTTCAGATAGAGCGTCACACCCGACCGGAACGCGTCCTCGCCGATGTAGTTCTCGAGCATCCGGAGGATCGAGGATCCCTTCTGATAGGTGATCGTTTCGAACATCGCGTTCGCTTCGGCCGGAGAAACGACGTCGAACTCGATCGGACGAGTCGCCGCAAGTGCGTCGGTCTCCTGGCTTCCTTCCCGCATCGCTGAGAACGAAAGCCAACGCTTCCACTCCGGGCGATAGGCGTTCACGCACTTCATCTCTGCGAAGGTTGCAAACGCCTCATTGAGCCAGATGCCGTTCCACCACTTCATGGTGACAAGATCACCGAACCACATGTGTGCGATCTCGTGAGCGATGACATCCGCGACCCTCGTCATCTCCCCTTGCGTCGCCGTTTCAGGATCAAGAAGCAGGGCCGTTTCGCGGTAGGTGATGCAGCCCAGGTTCTCCATCGCCCCGAAGGCAAAGTCCGGAACCGCGACCATGTCGAGTTTCCCTCCCGGATACGGGATGTCGTAGTACTCAGAGAAGAACCGCAAGCTATGGGCGCCCAGTTCCAGGGCGAAATCGGTCAGATGCTCGTTGCCGGGTGGAGCGATGATGCGGAGCGGTGTCCCGTCGACGTCAAGAGCATCGGTCGCGACGAGTTCGCCAACGATGAAGGCAACGAGATACGTCGACATGACCATCGTCGTCGCATGGGTGACCTCGATCTTGCCGGAGTCGAGAACCCGCTGCCCGATCTCGGCGCCGTTGGTAACCGCCATCAGATTGTCATCGATGATGAGCGTCGTCCCAAAGGTGGCCTTGAGGTCAGGTTCATCCCAGCACGGGAACGCTCGTCTGGCATCGGCGGCCTCGAACTGGGAAGTGGCGATCGTCCTCTCTGCACCGGATGCATCTGTGTACACCGACCGGTAGAAGCCCCTGAGATCGTCGTTGAGGGTTCCGGTGAAGATGACAGAAACACGAGCAGGTCCTGGCTCAAGAGCGGCATCGACAGTGAGAGTGGCCCGCTCCATCTCGTCGTCGAGAGCGATCGTTGCAGTTTGCTCGAAGCCTCCCTGCGAGATCGTTGCTGTGTGGAGATCCAACTCGATCGCGTTCAGGACGAGCTCCTTCGTCGCCTCAGATACGTCGACATCGATGCCCACGGACCCCTCGAAGGAAGCCTTGTCGAGGTCCGGCTCAAGGACGATGTCGTAGTGACTCGGAATCACGTTTCGGGGCAGGCGGTAATCGGCTTCAGAAGCCATCAGCTCTCCTTCGGCGGTCGTTGGCGGCTCAGAGGGTATCCGCGTGCTGTCCGGTAACCGGAGTGGCGACGGTGTATGTTCTGACGATGTGCAGATCCATACACAGATTGAGAGACGGAACGGAGATCCAGGACCGAGAGTCCATGGACGAGGCGGCCCTTCAGTACGTTCGCAAGGTGTCAGGCTTCACGAAACCGGCCGCTCACAACGAGGAGGTGTTCCAGCGGGCCGTCGCCGAGATCGCAGATGCAACCGAACGCCTCATGGACACGCTCGTCGTCAGGTAGCTCAGGCGTCGGCAGAAGCGAGTGCCTGGAGCACGGTTCCTTGGTGTTCGGCAACGACGAGCGCATCACCGTCCACACTCGGATCTCGACGTGCCGCACGCCCGGACTTCGTCGCGAGGTCCCGGTTCACGAACGCCCATCGAACGGACTGGCGGAACATGTCACTCCGAACGACCATCAACGCTATGACGAGCGGAAACGGCAGTCGAAACAGACGGAAGATGAGAGAGAGCACGTTGAGCCCTTCGTGATGGTGCTCAGCTTGGACGACCAAAGCGGTCTGATCGGTTCCCATTCCCGATTTCGCAGGCGGCGCAGGTTCGTAGACGACTCAGGTGCGCACGTTCCGTTAATCGGGATCGGCGAACGGGCGGCGCCAATCCGGACCCTCGAATGGATCGGCGAAGTAGGTCGTTTCGGCTACGACGAGATCGTTGACGATCTCGACGATGACGACCATATGGGTGAAGGATCCGTCAACGTATCGCATGAACCCCTGAACCACGTACCTGTCATCACCTCCGGTGATGGCGATCGACGGGAGCCCGAACGGTATCGGTGACACCACCGATACGGAGTGATCCGATCCCTCCACGTCGGTCGGTTCGAAGCTCGGAAGTGCACCGGGATAGCCCCGAAGTACTGCCATCGCGTTCTCACGTCCTCTGAACACTTCACCTGACTGTGGGTATCGCACCACGATGTCGGGATCCATGAACCGCTCGTACGCATCCATGTCGCCGGCATTGAACGCCGTGTAATACCGGTTCAGTAGATCGCGATTACCCATGTCACGTTCACCTCTACAAGATGATCAATGCTTTCCCTATCCACGACCCATGATGCCAGCTTTGCGCACACCGCGACGGAGCTAGCACATGGATCCGGAGGCCGCGAGCCACCACTCCCCTTGACCATCCAAGTCCGCCATGTGGAAATCTGCACCCGAAGAGATGTCGGAGACGAAGAGGTGCTTGGCGTTTTCTTCGCCCACGATGAAGACGACCTGGTCGTTCGCAGTCCACCCGACGCCGTGCTCCCGTTGGATGGACCCCTCCACCTCGTGGTAGTGGTACTCCCCATCAAGACCGATGATCTCCCCTGACGTCGTGTTGCCAACGATGGCCCCGCCGTTCGATCCCACGACGGCAACATGCTCTCGATCTGGTGACAGGCATGCCGAGGTCACGGCCTCGCCGAAGTCGAAGCGAAACGAACTCACGTATTCACCCGATGAAATGTCGAAGATGCTCACGCCGCCACGCAAGGCAACGACAATCAGGTTCCCGGATGCACCGACGACCGTCTCTTGTGAAGGATCTCTGAGGCCGATCGGCACAAGACCGCCAGCAGGTGACCAGTATGCGAACCTTCCGTATGTCTCCTGATCAACGGGCACGACGATCAGCCCATCGGCAACTCCGACCACGGGATGAGTGAAGACGTCAGTGATATCTACCCGTTCACCGACCGTCAGCGACTCGACATCGACGGGCGCAACCCACGGGAAATTTCCCGTCGGACCCCGACCGCGGGCGAACCAGACGAGACCCTGCTCCGCCCCAGGAATGAGAGATCGGTTCGTTCCGAACATCGTCGGCCCTTCGACAAGATCGATGTCGAACATCCAGCCGTTGCCACCCGAGAACATGAAGCGTCCGGCCGTCATCAGCAACGGATAGGGGCCGGTCCCTCTTCTGATTTCGCGGTCGGACCTGCTCACGAGGCTTCCTCCCGG
>CAXMSN010000050.1:0-9969 GCA_964196275.1 uncultured Kiloniellales bacterium
AGGGGTCGACCGTCGAGATCACCAAAGACAACAGCCGTCGAGCGACCGTCGTAATCACCACCCCCGAGTCTGACGAGAGCGTCATCGTCGATGATTGGATCGACCTAAGGGACAGCTCCAGACGGAGATCAGTCACAGGCAGGCGATCGTCGCCGTCGCCCATCGGGTCGACCGCTCCGATCCCTCTGCCCGCCCACAACCGCACATCTGCGCACGTGATCAGCGGCGCATAATGCCGGTTATGCGCACTTCGTAGACGTGCATATTGCAGGATATGGGCGCTGAACGGCTGAACATCGCCAACGGCACACAGAACTATCTGAAGCGTCAGTGGCCTTGTAGGAACTGCTCGGTTATAGGCGCCGCTTGCTATTCGGTGGGATCTGTCGTCTTCGGCGACCAGATCCAGTGGCCATACCCGGCGAATGTGGCGTATATGGCGTCGTCGGATGCGGCGAGTTCCGTGAATGGGGGTGCTGAGTCCAGAGCCATGGCTGTCCAGTCGCTTCCGTCCCAAGAGTGGATGATGAATCCTTGGGCAGCTTCTGGGTTCTCTTCGAAGGCTTCGTCCATTTCCCCAAGCATGCCAACGCCAACATATCCGTAGGGCGAGGCGATGAGATCGTGCATCACAACGGTTTCGCTGAGGGGGAAATCGGCCTCGAGCCGCATCTCGGTTTCCTTCCAGGTCCGACCTTGATCTGTCGAAGCCCACACCATGGGGTGTCCGTCGAGGGTCCCGCCCTGTAGAAGGAGTCCGTCGACTCCCACTGCTGGAACCCTTCCGCCGTTGCCCGGCGGGCCGTCTACGGTGACCGCCCTCCATTCGTGGCCATCGGGAGAGAACGCCACAACTTCGGGAAAGCCCAATACCAAGAACCCAGACTCTCCTGCGGCAAGAACGAGGGACGCAGCGCCGCCCGGTAGCGGCTCCGTTTCCCAAGAAACGCCATCGGTGGAATGCCAGACAGCGTACGAATCTCGGATTCCGCCTCCGCATCCGATTGCCACCACGGCGTCTCGGTTTGCCTCAACCGACTCCATGCTGGCACAAGGGCCCAACGGCAGAATGCTGTCGAGGTTCTGCTCCCAGTTCAACCCGTCCGTCGATGTCCAGACCAACCCTCGCGTAGAACCCCCGAACAGCTCGTTCCCCACGGCGACGAATCCGGGGCCGCCTGCAGTAAGGCCTGTTATGTAGACGTTTGGGTCGCGTTCGATACCGGTGACCTTCGTCCAGAACTCTGCATCGGATGAGTGCCAGACGTCAGCACCACCCCCGGGGCCGTGGTCGGTGAAGCCGGCAACCACCAGTCCGAGGTCCGTCGATGCAGCCAGGCTGGCACCCTCCACGGACTCGATGTGCTCCCACCCCGCGCCCAACGCCGGCGCCGGCTCGACCGCACTCTCGCCAGGCTCTACTTCGCCAGACGTCCCGAGGAGCAACGGCACCGCACCGAGCACCACCAGAACAGCTGCTGCCGCCGCCGCCACTGCGGCCCATGCCGGACGAACTCGCGGCGGTGGCGCATCCGACACGACCGGTGCGGTCTGGACCCGTAGAAGAACCTCGGCAACATCGACTGGCGTCGCGGCGTCGTCAAGGACCGTATCGAGAAGCGCGAGACGTGCCCTCACATCACTCATTCTGAGACACCTCCAAAGCGCGACGCAGCTTTGCGAGTCCCCGATCTAAATGGGTACGCACCGAACGTACAGACATGTCGCTCACCTCCGCGATTTCGGGATAGGTCCAATCGAAACTGCAATGTAAAACCACGGCAGTGCGCTGCTTCGCTGTGAGCGTCGCCAAGCCATCCGATAGACCCGGCTCGATCCACGGCAAACGAGCCTCCTCCGGTGTATCGCCGTATCCGTGAGGACTCGCCGGCTTCTTGGCGATCCGCTGACCGACCCGATACAGATACCCGGCGGGATTTGTCAGGTCGCGCACTCGATCCCATTTCCTCCACGCATACACCAACGCATCCGCCGAAGCGTCGCGACCACGATCCACTCCGTAGCCAGCGACCAACGCTCTCCGTAACTTCGGCTCGACATCAATCATGAAGTCGGTAAACGAATCCTGACGGACGGCTGTCGAATCCATGGAGTTCACTCTGGTAGTCCCTTCACCCCATAAGGGGTCGAATCGGGCCAATGCTGCGACAATGATTTCGACCACGGCCAGACCCGACGCGTCACCCAGTCACACCATGCCACAACCAGACGCCGACCGTCAGAGACCAGCAAGCCCTAGACCGCCCATAACGGCACATATGGCGCGTTATCGGGTGCGCACATTGCTTGCGATGTCAGGGGTTCCCGAACATTGGGTCACCGATGTGTGCGTCGCCGCCTCCGCCATGCTCCGAACGACCAGCCGATGACCACGCCGAGGGCAACTGAGATGATGATGACGGACCACAGCGGGAGGGAGGTGTCGAGCCACCAGAACTTGACCTCGGTGTCCTGACTGTTTGATGCGATGAAGATGGCGAGGACCGCTGCGGTGATTCCGGCGATGATCAACCAGACCGGGGATCGGGATTCTTCGGTTGACTCTTGTGGGGATCCAGCATCGTCGACCATGCCACGCCTTTATTCGATATCCCGATGCTACATGTGCCGTGCAGGGGGCGAGATGTCAACAGGAGGCTCGGACGGTCGGATATGGGTTGACTGCTGATCCGCCTCCGGGGTAGAGACCGAAGTGCAGGTGGGGTCCGCCGGCGTTGCCGGTTGCGCCCATGTAGCCGATGACATCACCCTTGCTCACACGCTGGCCATTGGTCTGGCCCGACGGGTAGCTCTGGAGGTGTGCGTAGTAGTACCGGTACCCGGCGTCGTCGTAGAGGTAGACAACGATGCCACCGAGTCTCACAGTCTTCATCTGGATGTATCCGTCTTGCACAGCGACGAGCGGGTGGCCGTATCCCTGCGAGCCGTACATGTCGGTGCCCTTGTGAGTTCGCGTCCCACCGGATCGTGGATAGCCCCACGAGTTGATGAAGGTCGAACTTCCTTGAACGGGGCATACGAAACCGGGGATCGCACCGGGAGGAAGCCCTGCTGCGGCACCGTTGGCTCTGCTGTATGCGGCCGCGGCAGCCTCGGCCTTGCGTTTCGCCTCGGCGATGTCGAACTCCCTGCGCTCTGCCCGCACGTCGTCGATGGCGCTCCGCACGGCGCCAGACGCTTCATCGTATGCAGCGTCGGCAGCGGCGAAGAGCAGTTGCACCTGTGCCATGAGCGCCTCGGCCTCCGCCTCTAGGGCGAGGTCGTCTGACTCCTGGTCCGAGAGGTTGAGCCTCAGTCGGTCGACCTCGCGGTTGACCGCTTCGAGCTGGTCCAGGTCCGAGAGCCCTCTCGCTGTCGCTTCATCCAGAACGATCTGGGAGAGGATGATCTCTTGGATGCTCTCGAGGCTGAACACGGTTTCGACACCTGTCGAACCTCCGTTCACGTAGGCGTCGACGATCAAGCTCTTGGCCCTCTGATCAGCAAGTTCGGCATCTGACTGATACAGGACGATGCGGTCCTCAAGCTTCCAGATCTTCAGCGTGAGCTCTTCCCTGCGTTCCTTGATCTCCTGGAACTCAGCAGTAGCCGCATTCAGTTGAGCTGTCGCCGCATCCCACTTCTTGTATGCATCAGACTTGATCGCCTCCGCACGGCGGAGATCGGCTTCGGCATGATCCACGTCGCCCTGTGTTTGAGCCGATGCTGTTGCGGGCAGCCCAAAGAGAGCAACCGCAAGAAGCAGTGCCGCGAGAAGAGGTCTACGTGCTGTGAGCCCAGTCATCAGAATGCATCCATCCGTGGTTGGTGCATGACTCAGAACCCTAGGCAGCGGGCCCATTTATCAAGGGCCATTCCGAAGTCCGAACTCCGAAGTCCGAATTCCGAAGTCCGAATTCCGACCGGAAGGTCAGAACAGCGCTACGACTATCGAAGTCGTGGGTGTCGGATCTCGAATTTCGGAAGTGAACGCAGTGAGCGTGTCGGACTTCGGCTTAGCTGCAGCCCTTGGACTCGCCGCAGTTCAGGCATCGGTAGCAGGATCCGTTACGGACCGTGATGTGCCCACACGTGTCACACAGAGGGGCGTCGCCCATCTTGTCCGCAAGCATGGCTTGAACAGCGGCTGTCTGTGCGCTTGCCTCGGACATCACTGGGCTCGAAGCCACTGCTGCTGGTGCCGGGGCGACGACAGACGCCGCCACCGGGGCTGCGGCTCCACTGGAACCATTCGATCCGTTCGAACCATTGGAACCGTTGCTCGACGTATCGGCGAACTGTGCAGCCTGCACCTGCGCTTCGATGTCTCTCTCCATAGCGGCCTCGGTGAGGTCGAGTTGGAGTCCCGCATCCACGGCAAGACCCGTTGGTGGCTCTGGCAAGACGCCCTCGCGGTCTGGCGGAACCTGGGCGAGTTCATCACGCTCGAGGTACTCGACCCCGAGTGCACGGAACACGTAGTCAACGATCGAATTGGACATCTTGATGTTCGGATGACCTTCGACCATGCCTCTCGGCTCGAACGTCTGGAACGTGAAGGTGTCGACGAACTCCTCGAGAGGCACACCGTATTGGAGTCCCTTGCTCACTGCGATGGCGAAACAGCTCAGGATTCCGCGAAGGGTTGCCCCTTCCTTTGCGAGGTCAACGAACACCTCGCCGAGCGTGCCGTCTTCGTACTCGCCCGTGCGGAGGAACACCTTGTGGCCACCGATGCGGGCCTCCTGTGTGAACCCAGCTCGGCGTGATGGCAGCAGGAACCGTGGTCTCGGGACCGATTGGTAAGCCTCGGTCGGGGACATGCCCGGCCGGACGAGACCCGAGAAGACGTCGATTTCGGCGTTGATCGCATCCGTGAGGTCCTCGTCCTCATCGTCAGCGGTCCCTTCATCCGATGTCGACGACAGAGGCTGAGAAGCCTTGGAACCGTCGCGGTACAACGCCATTGCCTTGAGTCCGAGTTCCCATGAGAGCTGATACGACGCCTCGATCTCCTCGACCGTCGCTTCGTTTGGCATGTTGATCGTTTTGGAAATCGCACCCGTGATGAACGGCTGCGCCGCGGCCATCATCCGGATGTGGCCCGTGTAGTGGATGAATCGCTGGCCGTACTTGCCGTTCTTGTTCGCGGTGTCGAACACGACGAGGTGCTCGTCTTTGAGCCCGGGTGCGCCTTCGATCGTCTGGCGACCGCAGATCACATCGTTGGCTCCGTTGATCTCATCGGCGCTGAAGCCGAGGGACGACAGCATGTTGAACCCGAGCCCGTTGTACTCCTCTGGCGTGAAGCCGAGGCGTTGCATCGTCTCCTCACCGAGCGTCCACTGGTTGAACGCGAATCCGAGTTCGAACACACCGGGCAGCGTCTCCTCGATACGTGCGATGTCCGACTTCGAGAAGCCGCGAGCAAGAAGAGTCCTTGTGTTGATGTGCGGTGATGTCTCGAGTGACATCGTCCCGACGACGTAGTCGATGATCTCTTCGATGTCTGACGCTGTGTAGCCAAGCCTTGCGAGTGCCGGTGCTATCGACTGGTTCGCAATCTTGAAGTAGCCACCGCCCGTGCGCTTCTTGAACTTCACGAGTGCGAAGTCAGGCTCGACGCCTGTTGTGTCACAGTCCATCAACAGGCCGATCGTGCCGGTAGGGGCGAGCACCGTTGTTTGGGCGTTGCGGTATCCGTTCCTCTCTCCGAGATCGAGTGCTGAGTTCCACGCATCTTGGGCCATCGCAAGCATGTCGGCAGGGCACACTTTCTGGTCGATACCGACGACCGTGTGGCTCACACCTTCGTATTCGGACTGGTCAGCGCCGTACGCCGCGCGCCGGTGATTCTTGATCACCCGGAGCATCGACTCCTTGTTCTCTGCGTACTTTGCAAACGGTCCAACGACGCCAGCCATCTCGGCTGATGTTGCATAGGAGTAGCCGGTGAGAATCGCTGTCAAAGCTCCCGCAATCGCTCGGCTCTCTTCGGAGTCGTAGGCGATGCCCATCCGCATCAGGATCGAGCCGAGGTTCGCATAGCCAAGGCCAAGCGTCCGATAGTCGTACGAGCCCTGAGCGATCTCCTTGGATGGGAACTGCGCCATCGTGACCGAGATCTCAAGCACCATCGTCCAGATGCGGATCGCGTACTCATATCCGTCGAGGTCGAACTCGCTGGTGTCATCGTCATAGAACTTCCCGAGGTTCAGCGATGCGAGATTGCATGCGGTGTTGTCGAGGAACATGTACTCCGAGCACGGGTTCGATGCTCTGATCTCTCCGCCAGCAGGTGATGTGTGCCATTCGTTGATCGTCGAGTGGTACTGAACGCCAGGATCGGCCGACTCCCATGCTGCCTCTGCGATCTGGTGCCACAGGTCCCTGGCCTTGATGGTCTTCATCGTTTCGCCATCGGTGCGGCGAGTGAGGTTCCAATCCTCGTCATTGGTGACGGCCTCAAGGAACTCGTTCGTCATCCGGATCGAATTGTTCGAGTTCTGGCCTGCCACGGTGGCGTAAGCCTCGCCGTTGAAGTCAGCGGAATACCCGGCTGCGATGAGGGCACGTACCTTGTGCTCCTCGTCTGCTTTCCACTTGACGAAGGCTTCGATGTCGGGATGGTCGACATCAAGGATGACCATCTTGGCTGCTCTTCGCGTCGTGCCACCAGACTTGATGGCGCCAGCCGCCCGGTCGCCGACCTTCAGGAACGACATCAACCCGGAAGACTTGCCTCCTCCGGATAGCGGTTCGCCCTCAGCCCGCAGATTCGAGAAGTTCGTGCCCGTTCCCGATCCGAACTTGAACAGGCGAGCTTCTCTGACCCAGAGGTCCATGATGCCGCCGGGGCTGACGAGGTCGTCACCGACGGACTGGATGAAGCATGCGTGTGGGGCGGGCCGGCTGTAGGAATCGAGGGAGGGAGCCAGTTCCTCCGTCTCGGAATCGACGTACCAGAAGCCCTGTTCGGGGCCGGTGATGCCGTAGCGGTGATTCAGGCCGGTGTTGAACCACTGCGGCGAGTTCGGAGCAGCCATCTGGTGTACCAGCATGTAGGCGAGCTCGTCCTCGAAGATCTGGGCGTCGTCGCCTGATGCGAAGTACCCGTTCTCTTCTCCCCACCATCTCCACGTGCTCGCAAGCCTGTCGATGACATGCCTGGCAGACCGCTCGGGGCCGAGTACCGTTTCGCCGTCGTCGTCGACGATGACGTCGCCCTCGGCGTCGAACTGGGGGACACCGGCCTTGCGGAAGTACTTGGAGACCATGATGTCGGCAGCGACCTGTGACCAGTCCTCAGGGATCTCAGCGTCGGTCATTTCGAACACGATCGAGCCGTCGGGATTGGAGATCCGAGAGTCTCGCCTTGACCATGTGACGCTGTCGTAGGGGCTCTCGCCCTCTGTCGTGTAACGCCGCTCGATCGTGAGGCCTCTCGCCATGAACTATCTCCCTTTACATCTCTCGCCACATCCATGGCGTGTTATCCACAAACTTGTCCACACCCACTACATATGGTGTCCAGTGCGGCCGGACACCCCCTACATGTTGGGTGGGGTTGCAAGAGTGTAATTACAAAGCTGTCACTCGTCAACCACCTTTCGAACAAATCGTCCAGCAACGATCTGACCGAGGGAAGTGCCCTATTTGTAGCGGTTCCGGGGCTCTCAACGCAAGGTCAGAGCGTGCTGAGTTTTCGCGGCTCAATGATGTTTTCGCGAGGTTCGGTCGCTTCGCTCCCTCAGCGAGATCCGAACCGCTCGTTGACGCTCGCTCTCCGAAGCCCGAATTCCGATCCAAGGTCGCTGTCACGACGTGTCGGTTCTGGCCGGATTTCGGATCTCGGACGACGATCTGGTTCCGCCGTCCGTCGTCGACTGGTTCCTCTGAGATTCATCCACGCGCAGCGAACCTCGCTGATATGTTTGGTGACGTATCGGTCGATAAGGGGTGGTTCTCTGTGGACACGTCGGAGTTGAGTTCAGTTGCGGGTCGGGTGATCGCACCGGGCGATGGCGGATTCGATGAGGCGAGGGCGCTTTGGAACAAGCGGTTCGACCGAAGCCCCGACCTCGCCGTTCGGTGCCTGACCAGCGATGACATCAAGGCCACAGTCGACTACGCCAGAGAGCATGCGGAGGGTCTGTCCGTGAAGGGCGGCGGCCACTCGTATGCGGGCAACAGTGTCTCTGATGGCGGCGTTCTCATCGATCTCTCTTTGATGAAGAAGATCGCCGTGGATACTGAGGCAAGGACCGTCACGGTTGAGGGTGGTGTCACCGGCGCAGAGATGGATGCAGCTACTCAAGAACACGGACTCGCGACGCCAACCGCGACGGTGTCTTCGGTTGGTGTGATCGGCGCTGCTCTTGGCGGTGGCGGTGGGTATCTGTCGCGAAAGTATGGACTGATGGTCGACAACGTGATCTCGGCCCAGGTCGTAACGGCAGACGGGCGACAGGTCCGCGCTGCAGCCGATGAGAACCCTGACCTGTTCTGGGCGCTGCGAGGCGGTGGCGGGAACTTCGGCGTGGTCACGAGCCTCGAACTTCGATTGCATGAGGTCGGTCCCCAGGTGCTATCCGGACAGATCATCTATCCGTTCGACAACGCGGGTGAGTACCTACGGTTCTTCAGGGATTTCATGGCAGATGCGCCTGACGAGTTCCAGTGTTACCCGTTCTGCTTCCGCGTTCCGCCGATCGATGTGTTCGCTGAAGAATTCCACGGACAGCCCGTTCTCGACTTCGTGATCTACCACGAAGATCCCGACGCAGCTGAATTCGTGCTGCCTCTCGCTCAGTTGGGTGAGCCGATTCTGGAGGCGGCAGGTGTCAGCCAGTACACCGGCGCCCAAACGGGATTCGACGCCAACATGCCCAAGGGCCAACGATATCTCTCAAAGGCACACGATCTGGTCGGGCTGTCGGACGGAGCCATCGACACGATGGTCGAATTCGTACCCCGCATGGTTGGCCCACTGACGGCAGCGTACTTCGACCCACTCGGTGGAGCCGTTGGTCGGGTAGATCCTTCCGCAACGCCGTATGCCGGCAGGGAGACAGAATTCGGATTCCACATCCTTGCGGGGTGGATGGACGCCGCTGAGGACGAGTCGGTGCTCACGTGGGCATCTGAGTTCCATGGAGCCATGGCTGAGCACGCCACAGGAGGCGTCTACGTAAACCTCATCGCCGAAGACGAGACCGACCGAATACCGTCGGCGTATGGAGCCAACTACGCCCGTCTGCGCGAACTGAAGCGGCGCTGGGATCCGACCAACCTCTTCAGCAGCAACTACAACATCCCACCTGCTTGACGGTCGCTTCGCTCCCTCAGCGAAGTCCGACCGCTCGCTGACGCTCGCTTTCGGAAGTCCGAAGTCCGATCAGCATCGGGCTAGCGATTTCTGCTTCTGGTCGGATTTCGGACTTCGGATTTCGGACATCGATATAGCGCTCGAGTCCGTCGTCCGTCTTCCGGGTTCGTCCGCTCGGCTCACTCGCGGCCGGCCCCCACGGCGCGCTCCGTCAGCGTCTTCCTCACCGTCGTGATGTCTGCCGGGCAGGTCTTGGAGGCCTTCCAGTAGCACCAGCCCGTTGGGAGGAAGAAGATCTGGAAGATCGAGAGGCTGACCACAAGGTTGAACGGCGGCGGGATCGTCTTTTGCAGCGTCTCGGCGGTGGCGGTGGTCAGAAGCGCTCCCGTGCCTCGGCCGATGCCATTGACGACTTCTGCCGATCCAAAGACTGTGCCTCGATGTTCGGGGAGGTTCACGTCGGACATCAGCGCAAACCAGTTCGGTGAATCTGCGGACGTGAGCGCGATGGCGATGATCACAGACAGGAACGATGCTGCAACCCACGGGTTCGTGAAGAGGGCTACGACGACCTCTCCGAGAAGCGTGAACGATCCAGCCCCTTCGGTGACCTGCAGGCCTCGAAGGGGTATCCAGAAGAA
>CAXMSN010000051.1:0-27185 GCA_964196275.1 uncultured Kiloniellales bacterium
GGCATCCACCAGGTTGCGATCAACGGTTGAAGGAAGTCGCGTAGTTCATCGGGTGTGACGTCTGATCCTGCCTTCTGGACGATGAACGCAACGGGGCGTTCCTGCCACTTCGGATGAGCGAGCCCTACGACGGTCGCCTCGGCAACATCGGGATGCCCCATTATCTGGTTCTCAACATCGAGCGATGAGATCCACTCGCCGCCGGATTTGATGACATCCTTTGCACGGTCCGTGATCTTGACGTAGCCATCCGGCGTGATCTTGCACACGTCGCCTGTCCGCAGCCAACCGTCGACGAAGGTGTCCTTCGAGCGATCGTCTTTGTAGTACTCAGCTGCGATGAACGGACCTCGGATGAGCAACTCACCGAAGGCTTCGCCGTCGTGTGGGAGTTCCTCGCCGTTGCCGTCGACGATCTTCACCTGGAGTCCGGGTATCGGCCTGCCTGCGGTCTCAAGAACATCGAGTTGCCGCTCCCAATCCCAGTCCTCCATCCATGGCTTGATCGTGGCTGCGGACGCAACGGGGTTGGTCTCGGTCATACCCCAGCCCTGCACCACGCGGACATTTCGCTCACGCTGGAACCAGTCGATCATGGCGCGTGGCACGGCTGAACCCCCACAGAACAGAGCCCGCACATGGGACAGATCGATGTCAGGATTCGCCTCGAGATGCTCCTGGATCCCGAACCAGACAGTCGGAACACCAGCTGAGAACGTGACGTGCTCGTCAACGAAGAGGTCCGTGATTCCCTTTCCAGAGAGATCGGGACCTGGATATGTCAATTTCGCTCCGACGGTCACGGCCATGAACGGATACCCCCATGCTGAAGCATGGAACATCGGCACAACCGGGAGCACGTTGTCTTCGGAATAGATCGGATTGGCCGCGATGTTCGAGATCGTGTGCACATACGTGGAGCGTTGTGTGTACGCGACGCCCTTGGGGTTGCCCGTGGTTCCCGATGTGTAGCAGAGCATCATGGGGCTCCGCTCGTCGAGCAACGGCCACTGGCCGTGCGGTTCAACGTCGGCTATCAGGTCTTCGTAAGCGATCGCCCCATCGATCCCACAGCCATCAGTCGTCGGACCCATAATGACGTAATGCTCCACGGTTTCGAACGTGTCGATGAGGGGAGCGATCAGTGGCGCAAGGTCCGGGTCGATGAAGATGACCCTGTCCTGAGCGTGGTTCACGATATAGGTGAGCTGATCTGCGAACAGGCGGATGTTGAGCGTGTGGCAGACCCGCCCGGTGTTCGCTGTCGCCCAGTACAGCTCGTGGTGGCGGTGGTTGTTCCACGCAAAAGTGCCGACCGCTTCGCCGGGTGCGATGCCCAGCTTCGTATCGAACGCGGTAGCGAGCCTGCGGACACGGTCGTCCGTCTCGAGGTACGTCGTTCGGTGGATCGAGCGGTCCGCCTCGACAGAGACGATCTCCTGTTGGCCGTATTGCCACACGGCGTTGTCGTACAGGGTGCTCAGCAGCAGCGGGAAGTCGTCTTGCATGTGCATCCGTCGTCTCCTTTGTGAGTGAGCACTCTAGGAGAATCGAACCGGCCGCGACGTGCCAGCGACTCACGCGTCATCTCGAATCCACGAACGGCCCAGTCGAGGCGTAGCCTCGGCGTATGTACGGAGCTCGATTCGACGATGCAATTGCGCGGCGATCATTCTCGTTGGTTGGCCCCCAAGAGGAGCTCGTCGCCGTTTCTCTCGATCAGGTGGTTGATGTCATAGCGGCTGCATCCGCCGCGTCACAGTCCGGCCTCTGGGTCGCTGGCTACGTTGCGTACGAAGCTGCGCCGGCGTTCGATGATTCGCTCATCGTTCATCCGGACGTGGGCGGCCCGCTGGCCTGGTTCGGCGTATTCACGGGCGCGGTCGAAGAGCTCCCGCTTCATCGGGACCCGATGGCCGGGGGTGCGTATTCTGTGTCCGACTGGCAGCCGAGTATCGATCAGTCGAGATACACGGAATCGTTCGCCGAGGTCCGAGAGCGCATCAAGGCAGGGGACACGTACCAGGTCAACCTCACCTTTCCGCTCACTGCTGCGTTCACAGGCGACCCGGCAGCCCTGTACACCGAACTACTCGCCGCCCAAGCACCTGCGTATGCCGCACACATCTTCCACGGTGACACGCACCTGCTCTCCGTTTCGCCCGAACGATTCTTCGCCGTCCAAGACGAACGGATCACGACCAGACCGATGAAGGGCACGGCCCGGCGCGGACGTTGGCTTGAAGAGGACAACGAGGCATGGAAACGCCTCGTCGCTTCGGAGAAGGACCGGGCCGAGAACCTGATGATCGTAGATCTTCTCCGAAACGATCTTGGGAGGGTCGCGGAGTTCGGATCGGTTACCGTTGATGACCTGTTTACGGTCGAGAAGTACCAAACCGTTTGGCAGATGACGTCGGGTGTTTCAGCTGATCTCCGCCGCGATGTGACGCTCCAAGATGTGTTCGCTGCGTTGTTCCCATGCGGATCGATCACAGGCGCACCGAAGGCGAGTTCCATGCGGATCATCGCCGACATCGAGGACGACCCACGAGGGGCCTACTGCGGTGCCATCGGATTCATCCCGCCAGGTGACGGGCGTGAGGGCGCTTCCTTCAACGTGGGAATACGAACGGTCCAGGTCGACACCTCGGAGGGACTCGCCCGATACGGCGTCGGTGGCGGTGTCACCTGGTATTCGGATGCAGCGCTTGAGTACGACGAAACCGTGACCAAGGCACTCGTGTTGGCCAGCTCACAGGATGTCCAACTCGTGGAGACCATACGGTGGGATGGGGACTTCCTGTGGTTGGAGGACCACCTGCACCGTCTCGGACGCTCGGCGTCGTACTGGGACATCGATGTCGATAGCGGTGCGATCGGGTTGATGCTCGATTCGATCGGTGACGAACTCACCGAACCGACCAAGGTGCGGTTGGTAATTGCCGGGGACGGTGCGACGTCAGTCTCCCTCGAATCGGCACCAACACGATTCAGCGAAGGACCCGGACCCCACGGGAGCGTGGTCGTGCTTGCATTGGATGCGACACCCGTCGATTCGAGGCGGCGTGGCCTGTTCCACAAGACAACGAATCGGGCTCCGTACCGCATTCGAGCAAAGCGACACCCGGGCGCCGATGACGTAATTCTTGTGAACGAACAGGGAAACGTGACTGAGACGACGATCGCAAACCTGGTCTTCCTTCTCGACGGTGAATGGGTCACGCCCCTTGTGACAGACGGTCTGTTGGCTGGTGTCATGCGAGGCCGACTGATCGATGATGGAGTCATCAAGGAGCGTTCGGTTTCGACCGCGATGGCACAGACGGCTGATGCGGTTGCCGTAATCAATTCGGTCCAGGGGTGGCGCCAGGCGGTCATCGACCTTGGTCTGTGATGTACTCCCCGCTGGCATCGAGACTCGTTTGAGGTCGAGCTCATCGATTTGGTAGTAGGTTTGCATCATGGCCGATATCGGAGATCTGACGAGACAACTCGCTGATGTGCAGAAGGAACTGTGGGACCTGCCCGCCGATGCCTTCGCAGAGCGGGTTGAGCTGAAAGAGAAGCAGGCGGCGCTGCGGGCTCAAGCGGCGCAGTATGCCGAGAGCCTGGATCAAGGCCGCTCCACCGAAGATCTGCTGGTTGAACTTGCGACACTCCGGGCCCAGATGGTTGAGATCGAGGGACAGCGAATAGACCTCGTCACACAGGCGGGCTCCTCGTCGGCCGGCGAGATGGGCAACCTTGGCGGGGTCGGCATCAACAAGGGGATCGAAGACGCGATGGGGCTGCCGAAGATCAAGGCACGTATCGGACTCATAAAGGGCATCTTGACCGACCGCGGCGCGGCTGTTCCCGACGCAGACTGAACGTCCGCAGCCACCGCTACGCTCGCCGCATGGGCGATCACCATGTCCACCTGCACCCCCACGATCTGACACCAGGCGTTGGCCCACCGCCAGACGTCTATCCAGACGGCTTCATCGAATCGTTCGTCGAACAGGCTGCGCTCAACGGCGCCGAAGAGGTCGGATTCACAGAACACTTCTACCGGTGCACCGAATCTGCATCGCTTCTGGGCCCGTTCTGGGACGATGGTGGGCCGACAGACCTCACAGAGACGTCCAAGGCATACGTCGCAAGCCAGAGAATCCTTTCGCTGGATCGATACGTTCAAGCAGTCCTCGCAGCAAAGGACAGAGGCTTGCCGGTGCTCCTTGGGCTTGAGGTTGACTTCTTCCCCGACACCTTCGATGCGGTACTCAAGGTCCTCGACCGATACCCGTGGGATTTCCTTGTCGGCTCGACGCACTGGGTGGGTGCTTGGGGTATCGACCTTCCCTTCCAGGTTCATGAGTTCGATCGCAGAGGCCAACGCCAGTCATACGAGGACTACTTCGCCGTTGAAACTGAACTTGCCGGGTCGGGTCTCGTAGATGTGCTCGCACACGCCGACGTCATCAAGAAGCAAGGTCTCTACCTCGATGAGTTGCCGACCGATCTCTTCGAGACTCTCGCCGCGGCCGCTGGACGGTCGGGAGTTGCCATAGAGGTGTCGACCGCTGGCCTCTATCAACCCGCACGTGAGATGTACCCACACGATGCCCTTCTCCGCAGGTTCTTCGCACACGATGTTCCTATCACTGTTTCGTCAGATGCACACCTTCCCGAACACTGCGGGCGAGATCGGCCTCTTGCGCTCGAGAAGGCAAGAGCAGCTGGGTATACGGAGCGCGTCACCTTCCGAAACAGAGAGCGATTCGCGGTGCCCCTCGTCTGAACGCGTGCGGTCGCGTTGACCGTGTACGCCTGAACTGCCACACCCGTACACTCGCAACGATGTCCGCTCCATCCGTCTGGCTGACCACGCTCGGCTGCTCGAAGAACCAAGTCGATTCCGACAAGATCGCATCTGTGCTTGGCGAATCCGGTTACGTCGATGCTTCGTCGCCGGAGGCCGCAGACGTCGTGATGGTGAACACCTGCGGATTCATTGAGGATGCCAGGCGCGAGTCCGTTGAGACGATCCTTGAACTGGCCGATGCCAGGAAGCCAGACGCCAAACTCGTCGTGATGGGATGTATGGCCCAGCGTTACGAGTCGGAGCTCGCCGCTGCCCTCCCGGAGGCAGATGCCGTGATCGGCCTCGACCGGTACCCCGAGCTTCTCAACGAGCTCGACGCCATGACGGGGTGGCAGCCGATCTCGATCTCTGGCGTCAAGCGGTCGCACATGGACATCCTCGAGGTGGTCAATCGCCCGACACCCGCAACGCCGTTTGCGTACGTCAAGGTTGCAGAAGGCTGCAACAAGACCTGCTCGTTTTGTGCCATACCGCTGATCCGTGGGAAGCAGCGATCTCGCGCGGGTGCGGGAATCCTCGCCGAGATCGAGGGTCTGGTAGCGGGAGGCGTCCAAGAGGTCGTGCTCGTCGCACAGGATCTCGCGGCGTATGGGAGGGACAACGGCGCTGGCAGCATCGAGAAGCTCGTCGAAGACGCTGCAGATATCGCCGGTCTGGGGAGGTTGCGTTTGTACTACTTGTATCCCCGGGAGATCCGGCAGGGTCTGATCGATGTGATGGCAAGCCACGACACGATCGCGAACTACTTCGACCTGTCACTCCAGCACGCCTCACCGACTCTCCTGAGGTCGATGCGGCGACCCGGCAGTGGATCCAGCCATCTCGAACTCATCGAACGGATCAGAACCGCTGCGCCCGAGGCAGCCACGCGTTCATCCTTCATCGTCGGCTATCCGGGCGAGACCGAGGAGGACTTCAGTCATCTTGTCGACTTCCTGACCGATGCGAGACTCGACTGGGCTGGCTTCTTCCCGTTCTCACGCGAAGAAGGCACCCATGCTGCGACGCTGCCCGACCAGATTCCTGCTGACGCCATTTCCGAACGGCTCAGACACGTGCAGCGAGTTCAAGATGACATCACGGCCGAGGCGAACGCGAGGACGGTTGGGTCGACGTTCACCATCCTCGTGGACCAAGTAGAGGACGGACAGGCTGTGGGTCGATCGTATAGAGAGGCGCCGGAGATAGACGGAGTCGTCTTGCTTGATTCCGGTCTACCCGGTGACTGGGTCACTGCCGACGTGGTCGGCGCGTATGGCACGGACCTCACCGCACGGGTTGTGGAATCGTGATCGTCGAAACCCTTGCCATCGGCACCGAGTTGCTTCTCGGACAGATCGTGAACACGAACGCCTCGAGCATCGCCGCCAAGCTCGCCGACTCAGGGTTGACACATCTCGGCCAGGCGGTCGTCGGTGATAACGATGCGCGTATCGAGCGGGCCGTCCTAGCTGCGGCGGACCGGTCAGATGCTCTGATAATCACCGGTGGCATCGGGCCCACGCAAGACGACATCACGAGGGAGGTAGTCGCTTCGGCGGCTGGCGTACCGTTGGTCTTCGATGCGCTCTACGCAGAGTCGATGCGGGAGCGATCGATCGCTCTCGGAAGAGAGTTTCCCGAGTCGAACCTACGCCAGGCATACCGCCCAGAGGGTGCCGTGGTGATCGACAACCGTAAGGGCTCGGCTCCCGGATTCCGCGTTCAGGTTGGTGATTGCTGGGTTGTCTGCCTTCCCGGTGTCCCTGTAGAGATGTTGACGATGTTGGACGACTCCGTCATGCCGTTCCTGATCAGCTTGTCCGGCCACAGCGGGGGAGTGGTGGTCAGCCGCATGATCCGGAGCTGGGGGATCTCTGAGGCGCGAGTGGGTGAGATGCTCGATGACCTGTTCCACGGATCCGCGAATCCGACGGTAGCGTTCCTCGCTTCCGCAGGTGAGATCAAGATCAGGCTGACCGCCGCTGCCGGGAGCGACGAGGAGGCGTTTGCGTTGATAGAGCCTCTCGAGGCAGAAGTTCGCCAGCGCCTCGGGGATCGCGTGTTCGGTGTGGACGAAGAGACGATCGAGAAGGTGATCCACGAGAGATTGCTCGAACTGGGATGGACGATCGGTTCGGCCGAATCTGCCACCGGTGGCCTGATCGCACGCAGGCTCACGATGCTTGGCGGCACGAGTGCGACCTTCCGAGGCTCACTTGTTGCGTATGCGACCGACCTGAAGCTCAGCGTTCTCGGCGTCGACCCGAAGGTCATCGAGGAACACGGTGTGGTGTCTGAGGAGACGGCAGCATCGATGGCACGAGGTGCCAGAGGAGTGCTCGGTGTTGATGTTTCGGTCGCTGTCACGGGCTCCGCTGGCCCCTCGAAGCTTGAGCAACCCGTCGGAACGATGATCGTCGCTGTGGCAACGCCGAATACCGAACTGGTGAAGACGTACATGGTGCCTGGTGATCGTGAACGGATCCGGGCGTACACCGCTACGGCAGCGCTCCACCTCGTCAGGTCAGCGCTCGACCAGGCCTGATGGCGAATCATTTTCTCGCGGTCGACGCATCGGACGAAGACCGACACCGCCTCGCCACTGTTCTTGGCGATGTCGGAGCATCTGAGGTGATTCCCGGCCGAAGAGTTCCGATCGACAACTGGCACATCACGGTCCGTTTCCTTGGGGACATGACCGATCTGGCGGTAGAGACGCTGATGGGCAGGCTCGACGAGACGTTGTCTGTCGAACCGGGGAGGGTGTGGCTCGACGGCATCGGTGCATTCCCGAGGCCCTCAAAGGCGAGCGTTGTCCACTGCTCCGTCGACGATCCGCAAGGCATGCTTGACCGTGTCGCTGGTCTGTGCGAGGAGGCCTCGCTCGATGCGGGATTGGAACCGGAGGACCGACCATTCATTCCCCATCTCACGCTATCTCGCGTTAGGCCTCAGGCCGACCTTCGCTACGCGCTTGCCGGCATCGATCCGTTTCGTATCCCGCTGGATGTGACAGCGATAACGATGATGCGCACGAGATCGGCTCGCGGGGGTGTGACATATGAACGGGTCGACAGGATCGCCCTCTAGCGCCGCGCTAGGTAGGGTCACCGAATGAGCGCAGAGACCGAGTCCGGAGCAGATGATGTGGTCGCTCTTCGAATGGTCGACTCTGACAACGTGAGAGCCATCATCGACCTTTCGGTGTCGGAAGCTCAGGCGGAGTTCGTTGCCCCCAATGTCTGGTCACTCGCTGAGGCGTATGCCGCGGACCACGTATGGGCACGTGCGATCTATCGAGGCGAGGAGCCTGTCGGCTTCATCATGCTGTCGGATGATGAAACGCAGCCCAGGTACTACCTCTGGCGGTTCATGATCGACCAGAGATTCCAGGGCAAGCGATACGGAGCGGCCGCCATGGAGTTGGTCCACGACTATGTGCGAACGAGGCCTGGCGGTGACAAGATCTTCCTGTCCTACGTTCCGGCCGATGGCGGCCCGGAGACGTTCTACAAGGGACTCGGCTACGTGGACACAGGCAGCATCCACGAAGGGGAGAGAGAAGCCGTTCGAGATCTCACTCGATAGGTCTCTCCGAAGACCGAAGCCCGACCGGGCGCTAACTCGCTGCTGGTCCGTTGTCCGTGGTCTGGTGTCTGTGGTCTGTTGTCTTCTGCCAATTCCTCGCAATCGAACAGGTGTTCGGGTATGGTTCTCCAGACATTCCACGATTCTGTCATAGGCCTCTCGTACTGTGACACTCACACAAGCAAAGGGGTCCCGACATGGCAGAATCCAACGAAGACAAGGCAAAGGCCGACAAGGCGAAGAACCTCGACACGGCGATGTCCCAGATCGAACGGCAATTCGGCAAGGGCGCCATCATGCGGCTCGGTACGGATGAGATTCGCCAGATCGAGTGCATCCCCACCGGTGCGCTATCGCTTGACCTTGCACTCGGCATAGGCGGTGTGCCACGTGGTCGGGTAGTGGAGATCTTTGGTCCCGAATCATCTGGCAAGACAACCCTGGCACTGCATATCGTCGCTGAGGCACAGCGGAACGGCGGCACCGCAGCGTTCATCGACGCTGAGCATGCGCTTGACCCCATCTATGCGAGAGCCATCGGGGTTGACATCGACGACCTCCTCATCTCACAGCCAGACACGGGCGAGCAGGCACTTGAGATCGCTGACATGCTGATCCGCTCCGGAGCACTCGATGTGGTTGTCATCGACTCCGTTGCAGCCTTGGTGCCACGTGCTGAGCTTGAGGGAGACATGGGCGACACCCACATGGGTCTGCAGGCACGGCTGATGTCCCAAGCGCTGCGCAAACTCGCTGGGACGATCAACAGGTCCAACACAACAGCGATCTTCATCAACCAACTCCGTGAGAAGATCGGTGTGATGTTCGGTTCGCCGGAGACCACGCCGGGTGGTCGTGCGCTCAAGTTCTATGCCACCGTACGGATCGACATCCGCAGGATCGAAGCGATCAAGGTAGGAACCGAGAACATCGGGAACAGGGTCCGCACGAAGATCGTCAAGAACAAGGTGGCTCCACCGTTCCGTCTGGCAGAGTTCGACATCATGTTCGGGGAAGGTATCTCGCGCGAAGGAAGCCTCATCGATGTCGCAGTCGAACATGGCATCGTGAACAAGGCTGGTGCCTGGTACACCTATGACGGGGATCAGCTCGGACAGGGTCGGGAGAAGGCGAAGGACTATTTACGCCAGAACCCGCAGCTGTCGATGCAGCTCCAAGACGAGGTGCTCCGCGCAGTTGGAGTGATCGTCGACGAGGAGGCCGGCGTCGAGGCAGCTGTCGAGACTGCCGCTGAGGAAGCCATCGAAAGTGACGCCACCGCCGATCCAGATATCGAATAGCTCGTTTCTGCCGCACGTTCAAAGATTTGCAGTTTTCGCGTTCCGGCGCGGGGTGTGATGAGGTAGCATCAGTGTCACAACACACACCAACACTGAAACAGAACCGATAACGTGAACAAGACGATGCGAGATATGAGCTGAGCGAGGGCTATCCCGGTGGGACAGTCCAGAAGCAGTACCAGCGCTAGAGACATATGCCGTGTGTGTGCCGAGTCCTTGTGGCTCGGCACCGTCGTTTGCAGAATCGGGGGGACGAGGACATCGTGGAACAGATCACCGACCTGCTGATCCCAGGAGCCCTGATTGCAGGCGTCTTCTTTGGAGGCCTGCTCGTCGGGCGAAGGATCGCAAGGCAGCCGATGGCGCCTGACGAGGTGATGGCTGAGGCTCGCATCGAGGCACAGCGGATACTTGCTCGGGCCGAGGAAGAGAGCCGGGCCAAGGCCGAGGTGTACCGCGACCGCGAAGAGGCGACCCTTGAGCACCGTAAGGTCGAAGTCGGTTCGGCTGAAGATCGGATCCATCAACGCTCTGAGACCCTCGAGCAGAGAGCCAGCAACCTCGCCCAACGCGAAGAGCTCATCATCGAGAAGGAACGCGAAGCCGGCGAGGCGTCGGCGGAGGCGGCTCGAATCGCCGAGGATGCGCGCTTGGAGCTCGAGTCCTTGGCCGGTTTCGACAGCAAGGCTGCGAAGGAAGAGCTCCTTCAGAAGGTCGAGGATGAAGCGAGGCGAGACGCCATGGTGCTTGTCCGCGACATGGAGGCCAAGGCGAGAGAGGAAGCCGACCGCCGCTCACGGAGGATCCTCGCTACCGCCATCCAGCGAGTGGCGTCGGATGTGGTCTCCGAGGCGACGGTGTCTGCCGTAGCGATCCCATCTGACGATATGAAGGGCAGGATCATCGGAAGGGACGGGCGCAACATCCGGTCGTTCGAGTCTGTCACCGGTGTGGACCTCATCGTGGACGACACTCCTGAGACCGTCAGCGTTTCAACGTTCGACCCGGTGCGCAGAGAAGTCGCAAGACGAACCCTTCAAAGGCTTGTCGACGATGGGCGAATCCATCCGACGTCGATCGAAGAGGCGTATGAGAAGTCCAAGGATGATGTCGAGCAGTCCATCCGAGATGCAGGCGAATGGGCGATGCTCGAGGTCGGCATCAATCGTCTGCATCCCGAGCTGACGACACTCATCGGAAGGCTCCGGTATCGGACCAGCTACGGACAGAACGTACTCGATCACCTTGTCGAGTCGGCCCACATCGCAGGGATGCTGGCAGCGGAGCTTGGTATCGATGCTGACGAGGCCAAGCGTGCTGCCTTCCTCCACGACATTGGCAAGGCTGTGAGCCATGAGGTCGGTGGCTCCCATGCGCTCATCGGTGCAGAGATCGCCCGAAGGTTTGGCGAAGAACCGGAGATCGTTCATGCCATTGAGGCTCATCACAACGAGGTCGAACCCCGCACGCTCACGGCCATCATCGTCCAGGCAGCGGACGCTGTCAGCGCTGCGCGTCCGGGTGCGCGGCGCGAGGCGCTTGAATCCTACGTCCGTCGTCTGGAACGCCTCGAGGAGATCGCACGAGGATTCGATGGCGTAGAGAAGGTGTACGCACTGCAGGCTGGCAGGGAGGTCAGAGTCGTCGTCGACCCCGGTTCGTTGGACGATCTCGGTTCCAAGGATCTTGCGAGGCACATCGCAAGGCGGCTTGAAGAAGACCTGCAGTATCCGGGCCAGATCGAGGTCACCGTGATCCGCGAGTTCCGCGCAAAGGACTACGCCCGTTAGGTCGGTGGAGCACCATGTCGGAAGTCACCATGCTCGGAATGCCAGGGGTCAAAGAGGTACGCCAGCGCACACGCGAGGGTGAGACGTATTTCATGCGCACCTTTGGCTGCCAGATGAACGCGCACGACTCAGAACGCATTGCGGGGCTCCTGGAAGCTGATGGAATGGTCGCCGTCGATTCCCAAGAGCACGCTGATCTCATCGTCATCAACACATGCACGATCCGCGAGAACGCAGATACCAAATTATTCGGATACCTCGGATCGTTGCGACGGGACAAGATGGATCGCCCGAATCTCAAGATCGCCGTCGGTGGGTGCTCGGCACAGAAGGAGCGCGACGAGATCCAGAATCGGGCCAGCTGGGTCGATGTCGTGTTCGGTACGCACAACGTTCACCGCGTTGTCGACCTTCTGGACCACGCAGCCGAGTGGGGTCCCATAACGGAGATCTGGGAGGAGACAGCGACACCTGATGACCTGCCATCCGGGCTCCCCATGCACCGGCAGGCCGATCATTCAGCTTGGGTCACCATCACCGTCGGGTGCAACAACTCGTGCACCTTCTGCATCGTTCCCATCGTCAGGGGACCAGAGATCTCACGCAGGCCGGGGGACATCATCCGAGAGATCGAGTCGCTTGCCTCAGAGGGCGTGAAGGAGATCACGTTGCTCGGTCAGAATGTGAACTCCTATGGCCGCGATCTCGATCTCAATGGCCGCAAGCCGCTCTTCGCCGATCTCCTTCGCAGGGCCGGCACCGTGGCAGGTATCGACCGCATTCGCTATACGAGTCCACACCCCAAGGACTTTCGCGAGGATGTGGCCTATGCCATGGCTGAGACATCGACGGTCTGCGAACAGATCCACTTCCCGCTCCAGTCGGGCAGCGACCGCATCCTTGCTCGTATGCACCGCGGGTACACGTCGGATCGGTTCCTTGCGAAACTCGAGATGATGCGTCGCATCGTGCCAGACCTCGCGGCATCCACGGATGTGATAGTGGGATTTCCTGGTGAGACAGAGGACGACTTTCGTTCCACTCTCGACGTCATGGCAGCGGCTCGCTTCGACAGCGCATACATGTTCCAGTTCTCTGCGCGGCCCGGTACCCCAGCCGCAACGATGGATGGCGAGGTCCCAGCTGACGTCGTTCAGCAGCGATTCGATCGGTTGGTTGCATTGCAGAACGAGATCACCTTCGAGCGCAACCGCGAGCAGGTGGGATCGGTTACAGAGGTCATGGTTGAGGGTCCGTCGAAGCGGGACGAGTCCGTCGCGACGACCCGCTCGCGAGGCAACAGGATCATCCACGTCACCGGGGTATGGCAACCGGGATCTTTGTTCGACGTCCGGGTCACACGTGCTGCTCCCCATTACCTCGAAGGCGAGCGGGTCTCCTGAACGTTGTAGCGATCCTCGGTCACACTGCGTCAGGTAAGTCTCAGATCGCCGAGGCGGTAGCGACCACATTCGGCGCCGAGATCGTGTCGGTTGACTCGATGCAGGTGTATCGCGGCATGGACGTAGGAACCGCCAAGCCGACACCCGAGATGCTCGAACGGATCACACACCACATGATCGACGTCGTTGATCCCGATGCCGACTACGACGTCCGTCGGTTCCAGTTGGATGCGTCTCCCATGGTCGCGGCCGCCGAGGGGAAGCGTTCACGGCTGGTGATCTCGGGAGGCTCAGGTCTGCACTTCAGGTCCCTCGTCGACCCCATGTCGTTCGCACCGACCGATCCCGCGATCCGGTTCGAACTCGAGGCGATGCCGAGGGACGATCTTCAGGCCACCTTGAGGGCCATCGATCCCGAAGTCCATGCGATCGTCGATATGGCCAATCGGCGGCGGTTGGTTCGAGCGATCGAAGTGCATCGCATCACGGGGGAGACGCCAACCGACCGTCACGCCTCGCCGGAGGCCGAGGCGATGCGACGGTATGTGCCCGTCGTCGAACACCTGTCACTCGGTTTCGATGCAGGCGAAAAAGCTCAGAGCCGCGCCTCGATGCGGTTCGACTCGATGATGGATGACGGCCTCCTGGCTGAGGTCACGGGCTTGTGTGCTCGCATGGGCCGGAGTGCGAGCCAGGCGGTTGGGTACAAGGAATTGCTGCCGGTGATCATGGGTGAGACCAGATTGTCGACCGGCGTCGACTCCGCCATCGCGGCGACCAACAGGTTGATCAAACGGCAGAGAACGTATTTCCGCCGTGATCCCCGTATCCATTGGATGCCGTGGCACGATGATGCTGAGAAACGGATCGAAGATGCCGTAGCGTTCATCGGGAAGGAGGCGATGTGGACTTCGTGAAGGTGCAGGGACTCGGCAACGACTTCATCGTGTTCGACGGTCCCTACACGCCCGAACCCGACGACATCGTCGGCTGGTGCGACCGACGAACGGGAATCGGTGCAGACGGTGTGCTCGTTGTACAACCGGGCTCGACCGGCCGCGTCTCGATGAGATATTGGAATGCCGATGGGGGAGAGGCCGAGATGTGTGGAAACGGCCTTCGCTGTGTCGCACTTCTGGCGTACCGGAGGGGTTGGGTCGACGACGCCTCTTTCGTCGTCGATACCGCGGTCGGTGCGCATCCCGTGAGCGTCGGGACCACATCTGTGCTGGCGTTCGTGGGGGTTCCGCTTGTGCACAGAACGGACACGCTCTCGATTGCCGACACAGAAGTTCATCCGATGTCGATTGGTAATCCACACGCCGTGACGTTCGTAGACAGCGTTGATGAGGCTCCTGTCAGCGAGATCGGCCCCGTAGTCGAGAATGACCCATTGTTCCCTGACCGAACGAACGTTGAGTTCGTCGAGATACACGAAGACGGAGACATCTCAGCCCGGATCTGGGAGCGGGGCGTTGGCGAAACCGAAGCGTCCGGAACAGGAGCGACGGCCGCGGCGTACGTCGCTCACACGATCCATGGTGTCGATCAGCCCGTCGCGGTTCGCCTCAAGGGCGGCGTCTTGATCATCTCTTTCGATGACGATGGTGCATGGATGGACGGACCAGCAGAAGTGGTGTTCTCCGGCACGATCTGACGAGACCGCTCGCGTCAACCGACCCGGCGGAGGACCGCTACAACGACTCCGAGGATTGCAACGCCGTCGGTGAACACCATCGGCTCGTACGACTCGTTCTCGGGATGCAGCACGACACCCATGTCGGTCTTCTCGAACCGCTTGACTGTTGCCTCTTCGCCATTGACGAGCGCAGCGACGATCTGTCCGTTACGTGCGGTCGACTGCTTCTGAACCACGACGTAGTCGCGATCGAAGATCCCGACGTTCATCATCGAATCTCCGCGAATGGTCAACATGAAGACAGGCTCGTTTCCCACAAGTTCGGTGGGGAGTGGATAGATCTCCTCGATGTCCTCGTCTGCGAGGATCGGCGATCCCGCAGCGATGCTTCCCACCAGCGGTACGTCGCGCACAGCTGCGCGTGATATGGCGATGGCTCCGTCATCCTTGATGACCTCGATCGCCCGAGGCTTTGAGGGGTCCCTACGAATGAACCCCTCGTTCGCAAGTGTTGTCAGGTGGCTGTGGACGGTGGACGGAGAGCTGAGGCCGACCTCATCTCCGATCTCCCTTACCGAAGGCGGATATCCGCGTTGGGCGACCGTCGTGCGGATGAGGTCGAGTATCTCTCTTTGTCTGGCAGTGAGCGTGGTGCGATCTGGCACAGATCCTCCTGTTGGTCCCCCAGAGGCTAGCGCAGAAGTCGCTCGCGACCAAACATATGTTCGATTACGTTTTCAGGAGCGTGACTCAGATGCCGAGGATGTATGCGACTTCGCTTGCGTATGCAGCGTTCTCCGGGCAGAGGTACGTCGGAGCAAGGGTGAACACGTTGGCGAAGCCAGCGAGATCCTCCGATTCAAGTTCAGCCAAGGACTCGTTCCATACGACTCTGGTCGCATAGGCAGGTGATCGCTCCTGGGCGATCAGCCGTTCGAGGTCATAGCAAACCTTGTCGGCGGTCTCGAGGAGGAGCTCCGGCTCAGCGAAGATCCCGGTGACGCCCAATCCCTCAGCGACGAAGAGAAGTGCCTGCCGCTCTTCATCGGTGCCATACGTCGGAGTTGTCTCGTCGTCGATGGGAGCCAGGGCACCTGCGCCGGTGCCAGGAGTTGTGCCGGGTTCAGCCGGAATCGACGAAGGAGGAGATTCGACGGTACCCGTCGAGGTCGAGGTAGGGGCGATGCCAGAGGCCGCTGGGGGCATGTCCTCAGCGAACACGATGGCACCGATACCTAGACCCATGATGAGGGCGGCCGCGGCGGCGGCCGCGATCGCTATCCATGCGGTACGGCTCGACATGCTGTGAGGGTAGGACGACTAGGGCTTTGCGTGTTTCGTCCATCACGAACGTCTGTTCGACTTGACATCCGAACACATGTTCGATAGGTTGTATCTGAACGACCGAACACGTGTTCGGTTCGGTGTCTCGAAACTCGCTACACGATTCGTGTCACACCCAACCGGTACGTTCGGTGGTAGGAGCACAGGCTCCCGCCCTGCAACTGGGCAGCAGAGGAACGAGGAGACAGAAGCATGACAACAACCGTAAGCGCCCGGATACGAGCGCTCTCCATCATCTCCATCACGGTGATTGTGGTGCTTTTGCTCCTTGCCTCTGCCGTGTACGCGACACCGGACCCGACGGAGACGACGTCATACCGGGTCAAGGGCGGCGACACCCTATGGCAGATCGCGGGCGACTATGGGCCGGAAGGCACTGATCGGCGGGCGGTCATCGCCGTTATCGAGCGCATCAACGGAATCGATTCCGGTGCGCTTCAGATCGGTCAGGTCATCGACATCCCGGTCGCTTCGTCCTGAACGTGTCCTGAACTCAGGAGACGGCTCCTCAGCCCGGGAGGCAGCATGGTGGGAACGCAGCATCGTCGAATTCTCTACGCTGGTCTCATGCGCTGTCCCATATGCACGACGAACGACACCCGGGTGATCGATTCCAGGCAGGCTGAGGAGGGGCGTGCGATCAGGAGACGCCGGTCGTGTCCACGCTGCGGTCACAGGTTCACCACGTTCGAACGGGCTTCCGTCGTCGTCGTCATCAAGCGCGACGGCCGCCGACAAGCGTTCGATGCGTCGAAGGTGAGGCTAGGTGTCGAAATCACTCTCGCCGATCGGCCGGTACCGCAGGAAGCGGTCGACGATCTCGTTGCAACCGTCGAACGTGCCGCGTACGGATCAAGCGGATTCATCGACGCGGATGAGATCGGCCGGATGGTTCTCGAGGAACTTCGGGACATAGATGAGGTCGGATACCTCCGTTTTGCATCCGTGTACAAAGAGTTCCAGGATGCGAGCGACTTCGAACGAGAAGCCGCCTCCCTCGATGGTGACCCGATCAACCCAGAGTGAGGTTGTTCATGTGCGCTTCTAGCTGTCCTGCGTACTCGACGATATAGCTGTCGAACACTGATCGGAACGCCGCAATTGCCTCGGTGTTCGCTTCGGCGAGACCGGCTCTCGTTTCATCGATCTCCGTGATCAGAACCTCGGCAGCATCCCGATCCTCATTCGTGAGTGCCGCGAGATACTCCATCTGCCATGGTCCGTAGCGGGTGTGAGAGTCGAGTGCGAGTGCGTGGACATCGGAGAAGATAGCGTCGTCTGGCAGTTGGGAAACCACCGCCGCGTCATCGGCGAGAGACGTTGCGAGCATCGAACTTATCTCGTTGATCGTCTCCGTTGTTGCAGCCGTGGGCAGATTTCCGGTCTGCATCAGGCCGGGGATCGACACGCGATAGATGTAGGCGTTTCCGAGCCGGTTGGCGAGGTCTGACCCGTCATCGCCAAGGCCTCCTGTGCTGTCCTGCAACGGAACCAGTGCATCGATCGCTCCCGTCTGCACGATGGGCAGCGTTGACGGCAGAGGCTCGGCGGCAGCGTCCTGCATGGCGAACGCACGGCTGTCGAGTTCTGCGATCCGTGGGATGGCTGCTGAGAGTTGCGCGATATCGGATGTTTCGTCCGTTATCGCATCGAGTGCAGTCTGCGCCTCGGGTATATAGCTTCGAACGTCGGCTGTCACGTCGTAGTACGTCTGCCTGACAGCGAGTGCCTCCGCTTCGGCTGCCCGCGGCAAAAATATTGCGGCCACGCCGACTGCGATGATCATGAGCACAAGGACAACGATGACTGGCCATCGGAACGACCGACTCGACCTCAGCGGGCGTGCGAGTTCTTCGTCAACTGGCTGGACGACAGTCGCTGAAGCAGGAGCGATGGGATCCGGCGCGTCGTCGGCATCGTCAGCAGGAGAGGCATCCGGAAGCCGCGGAGGGGCTGGTGTTGTTGGCGCTCTTCTTGCTGCTGTCGGAGCAAAAGCAGCGTTCGTGGTGCCAGGGCTGCCATCGAATGACGACACCGTGACCTGCGTTGTCTGAAGCATCTGCCTTGTGGGAGGCGCCGAATCATCAACAGATGGAGTCTGGCCGTTGTCGATCACATCAGTGGGGGCTTCGCTGTCTCCGTCAGGCACCCCCTCGCCACGCTCGGTAGGGCCAACTTCGCCCTCGCCCGGGGGAGCGAGGTCGTTCTCTTTGGTCAGTTCGTCGATGGCCTCAGATCCCGTGGGGGGAGGAGACGTTGCGCCGACCGCTTCGAGAAACCAATTTCCGTCATGTTCCGACTCGGAATCTGGGACTTTGTTCGTCATGGGAGTTCACTCCGTGGGAGAATCCGGACATGAAGATACCGCTCGTCAGGTCAGATCCGGGGATTCCAATGCTCTCGGCTGCGCATGTCGGCGATGCGGGGTCTGACATCGTCGCGTCCGAGCACCACGCGATCGGACCCGGGGAGAGGGCCGTCGTGGGAACCGGCCTCACTCTGGCGATTCCGCAAGGGTTCGCAGGATTCGTCCTGCCACGTTCAGGGTTGGCAACGCGTGCGGGTATCACGGTCGCAAATGCCCCGGGGCTGATCGACTCCGGGTACCGGGGTGAAATCAGGGTCGGGCTCATCAACCACTCCGATGAGACCTTCACGGTGAACCCTGGCGACCGTATCGCCCAGTTGGTCATCATGGCTGTGGAGGCCGTCGAGTACGTGGAGGTTGAATCACTCGACGAGACTTCGAGGGGCTCTGGTGGCTTCGGTTCCACCGGTGTCGGTCGTCGTGAGAGCCCCGAGAGCTGACTTTTTCGGGAGAGGAGAAAGTTCCGGTGAGTGATACCATCACGCCAACGCGGACGTAGCTCAGCTGGTAGAGCGCAACCTTGCCAAGGTTGAGGTCGCCGGTTCGATCCCGGTCGTCCGCTCGAGAAGGGTGGTCACATGTGGCTGCCCTTCCGTTTCGGCGACGTGGCCGAGTGGCTAGGCAAGGGTCTGCAAAACCCTGTACGCGGGTTCGAGTCCCGCCGTCGCCTCAAACACACTGAGTGGCTATCAGGGGTGTAAGGTTTCGCCAATGACAGACGAACTCTCGACCGAGGATCTAGCGCCGAAGCCTAAGTTCGGCAAGCAACAGATCATCGCGACGATCATCACGTTGGTCGTGCTTGTCATCGTGTTCGCTGTGGTTCTCCCTCAGTTCGGCGACTACGGCGCCGCCTGGGAAGCCATCCAGAACATGGAGACATGGCATCTCGCCCTCATCCTTCTCGCCACTATTGCGCTGATCTTCATCTACGTGCTCCCGTATCCCGCAGCGCTGCCTGGGCTGAAGTACAAGCCAGCGTTCTATACCCGTCAGACGTCGTTCATGATCTCGAACACGATTCCTGGCGGCGGAGCCTGGGGTCTTGCGGTCCAGTACGGGATGCTTTCGAGTTACGGCGTAGGTCCTGCCCCGGCAACGGCAACGATCGGGATCACAAGCGTATGGAATACCATCGTGACGCTCACGCTCCCGGTTGTCGGGTTGGTTGCCCTCTCGCTCACAGGCCAGAGCAATCCCGATTTCGTCACGGTGACCTTGATCGCGACGGCCGCAGTCGTGATCATGATCGGTGGCTTCGCATTGATCCTCAAGAGTGAGGATTTCGCGCGGAAGGTAGGTCGATGGGGCGACAAGGTCATCCACTGGGGAGATGGAAAGACCAAGCGTGATCTTGACTTCGATGCTGAAGCTGCAATCGTGGACTTCCGGTCCGCGATCGTCGACGTAGTCGCAGAACGGTGGTTCCTCATCACACTGGCCAACGTCGGCCAGCAACTCGCTCAATTTTCGATCCTCTACCTCGCCGTAGTTGCACTCCAGGGTGGTTTCGACGGCCCAGTCACGCTCTTCGAAGCGTTCGCAGCCTTCGCATTCGGTCGACTCGCAACGTTCATCCCAGTTCCGCCAGGAGGCCTCGGCACGACGGATGCGATCATCAACGCGATGCTCGTCTCCTTCGGCATGCCGAACGACGACGCACTGGCCGCAACCCTCGTGTGGCGTGCAGCGACGTACTTCCCACAGGTGATCATCGGTGTCATTACGATGCTCCTGTGGCGGAGAGAGCGCGCAAAGGCTCTCGTCGCAGGCTGACGCATTCGGCCACACGAAGTCGGTCTGTACGGCTAGCAAATTCCGGAGCCCTCGATGGATCGACACATGACACCCGACCCCGCTCTTGGCATCGGAAGCTCGTCGCCCGCTGCTCCTTCGCCCCTCACTTCAGTAGAAGTCGATGATCGCGTTGCGGCAGGTCTCGTCAACGTCGACAAGTCGATCGAGAGCAGATCCGTCGCAAGCATTCTGCGAGCGAACGTCCTCACCAGATTCAATGCGATCGTCACCGTTCTCCTGGTCGTCATCTTGGTGTTCGGCGAACTTGCAGATGCGATGTTCGGCCTTGTCATGGTCGCCAACGCAGCGATCGGCATCACCCAGGAACTGAGGGCGAAGATCACGTTGGACAAGCTCAACGTGATCGCTGAGCCCAAGTCTCACGTGCGAAGGTCGGACGGGATCATCGAGATCGCAACGAGTGCGATCGTCCTTGATGATCTGCTTGTCCTTCGACGCGGACACCAGATTCCCGTTGACGGTTCGATGGTCGAGAGCGACGGACTAGAGGTGTCAGAGGCACTGCTGACCGGCGAGGCAGATCCTGTGGCGAAAGACGTCGGAGTCGCGATCATGAGTGGAACCTTCGTGGTCTCCGGAAGTGGGACAGCCCTTGTCACAGCGGTTGGAGATGCCGCGTATGCGAGCAAACTTGCAAAGGAAGCGAAGCAGTTCTCGCTCAGCGACGGAGAGCTGAGAAGGTCGATCGATCGCATCCTCAGGATCGTCACGTGGCTGCTTGTACCTACGGCAGCGCTTCTGTTGTGGAGCCAGACGCAGTCCGGCCAGACCCTGTCGGACGCAATGGTGTCGGCCGTTGCCGGCGTGGTTGCGATGGTTCCACAAGGCCTGGTGCTGCTGGTCTCAGTCTCGCTGGCGGTTGCTGTTGTGCGCCTAGCGAAGCGGCAAGCACTGGTGCAGGAACTGTCAGCCGTGGAGACGCTCGCACGAGTAGACACCTTGTGCGTTGACAAGACGGGGACGCTCACGTCCGGCGGGATCGTGCTCGATCAGGTCATCGAGCTGAGGCACGGCGGTGACGATGCCGCGGCGATACTCGGGATGATCGCCTGGGCCGATCCAGATCCGAATACGACGATGACCGCTCTTCGAGAAGCGTTCCCTGAGACACTCCCAACTGAAGCGTCGGCACGCGTTCCCTTCTCATCAAGCCGCAAACTGTCGGCTGTCGCATTTGAAGATGATTCCGCATGGATCATGGGGGCGCCGGAGTTCGTTCTCTCTACAGCTCAACAGAGTGACCTGAATGACCGGATCGTCGCCCTCGCAGGCAGCGGAAAGCGGGTGATCGTCGTCTCGACGACTCGACCGGAAATGGTGTCGGAAGGCGATCCCAAAGGTCTCGAGCCGACATTCTTAGCGGTGTTCACGGAGACGATCAGGCCCGACGCGGCTGAAACCATCGACTACTTCGCACGTCAAGGAGTCGCACTCAAGGTCATCTCCGGGGACTCACCTGTCACCGTCGCCGCCGTCGCCCGCGAGGTTGGTGTCGAACCTGTCGTTGCCATCGATGCTTCAACCATGCCGAACGCTGAAGACCCGGATTTCGCCCGAGCGGTTTCCGACGCAACCGTATTCGGCCGGGTGACGCCCGAACGAAAACGCGAGCTCGTCGTCGAGTTCCAGAATCAGGGGAAGACCGTCGCCATGACAGGTGACGGTGTGAACGATGTCCTGGCCCTCAAGCAGTCCGACATGGGTATCGCTATGGGCTCTGGGTCGTCGGCAACCAGGGCGGTGGCGCAACTCGTGCTTCTTGACGACACGTTCGCTTCTCTGCCCGATGTCGTCGCCGAAGGGCGACGGGTTGTGGCGAACATGGAACGGGTTGCCTCGCTGTTCCTGACCAAGACGGTGTACGCAACCCTGTTGGCCGTAGCAGTTGGCTTCGTCGCGTTGCCGTTTCCGTTCCTGCCGCGTCACATGACACTCGTGGGCCTCATCACCATTGGAACGCCGGCCTTCGTCCTCTCGTTCGAGAGGCACGAGCGTCCGATACGGCCGGGTTTTCTGACCCGTGTACTGGCGTTCTCAGTACCAGCGGGACTCGTTGCCGGACTGACAACCTTCACGTTGTACGGTGTCTCGCGCCTCGACAGGTTTGGGTTCACCGTCGAAGAGTCGAGAACCGCTGCAACGATCCTGATGGTCTTCATCGGGCTGGTTGTGATCCATGACCTCGTCGCCCCGCCCACGCCGCAGAACTGGTTGCTCATGGGCGGACTCCTCGGCGGATTTCTCGCGATTCTCGCCACTCCCTTGCTGCGAGACGTCTTCAATCTCGTTCTTCCAAGTCTTGAGGCGTGGACAGTCATCGCTGCCACGGTCGTGTTGGCGAGCCTCGTGCTGAAGATTGCGCTCGTCGTGGGCCGTCGAGTGGCCGAGCGTCGAACCGACGTCCAGTTCGACTCCGACACGGATTGATTCCATCGGTCAATCGTTGCGGTTTTCGACGACCTGGCGCTATCTTCCGAACTCCCAAACGGGCGATTAGCTCAGCGGCAGAGCACTGCCTCGACACGGCAGGGGTCACTGGTTCAAATCCAGTATCGCCCACGTACAGGAACCCTTGCGGCTGCAAGGGTTCCTGTCATATTCTGAGTGAACGAGTTCTGTGCCCTGACCACATTCTGACCACATCAGCCGATTCCTATGGTGTTGATGTAGGTTGTGATTCCCAGACCGATCATGACGAAAGCCGATCCGAGGTACCTCCGCCATGGAGTCTTCGCTTCATCGAGGAATCTCCTAGGCGGCTTCACTGCTTTCTCGATCCCGTGCTTCGGCTCACTCTTGAGGCTCTCCTGAGTATGGATCAGGAGGTTGGGGGTCCGAGTCCCTCCGGGCGTGCCACGGGAACCCTTGCACTGCAAGGGTTCCTCTTGTTGAAGTGTGGAATTGTTACAGAGTCGTTTCGGAATATCTTGGTGAAGCGTTGGTCGAGCACTTGCAATTCGGTTCGTGTCAGGAGTTCTTGAGCCACTTGACCTCCATCCGGATATTTCCCCAACAGTTGCGGTGTCTGACTTGTCTAGGGTCGTTGACAGCGCCTTGCCATGACTGGCAGTCAGGGGTTCGAATGCCCTCAGCTCGACGGAGAGAGACGTCGAAGCCTCAGCGACAGCTGGCGTTTCCGACCCTCGGCTCAGAGCCAAGGTTCAGGTACTGGTGGCTCACGTTCAAAGGGTTGACGAATCTACCTCGAGACAGTTCGCTGGCAGGTGGTTACCGCTTATCTTAAAATCGTCACAATCCAGGAACATGTCGTTTCTGGCACCGAGTCCGTATCCGATGATCATGGACAGCCCGACGGCCGCGATGACAATGCCCTTCTTGCGGCCGGGGAGGTCGGCGAAGTCGGTGTTGATCACGGTGATCAAGAGCCACGCCACAGCAGGAAGTACGAACATAGTGACCGTAACAGTCAGCGCAAAGACCACCCTTTCACTTCTGTCAAACGTATACGCGTTGTCGATCCACGCTGCGATGAGCCAAAGACTGGGCACCAGGAGCACAAGCCGACGTGGCCACGTCGAGGGCGGGAGGTCACTGACGATCGAGGAGACCAGGACGATTGTCGCGACCACCCACACAACGAGCAGTTGATCGAAGAAGATCACGCCAAAGGCTCCAAGATTGAATCCGACGGTGAGAGCAACACTTGCGCTTCCCGCCGTTATCAACAGCGTGGCCCGGTCAGCAGGTGTTGTCTCGAATGGTTTCATCGTCATACCAACGTTGGCAGTGCGATCAGAGTCGCAACGCCGACGATCAGAAGGACACCAGACAGTCCGACCAAGGCGATCGTTACAGCCTTGGTGTCGAACTGTCTGCTCAAACCCGCAAGGAAGAGAACGATCGCGAACGCCACGGTCGCAAGGGTGTAGTTGCCCGCGTTGGCCTTGGCCTCAAGAGCGATAGTGGTGAACGACTCAGCTTCCGTCAGCGCGTCCGCAGCGGTCTCAAGCGTTGCAATAGCGCTGTAGCTCTCATCCTCAAAGGGGGAGCCGACGTCAGGGTTCGTCAACGGGTCCAATGCAACCCACGATTCGATCAGTGGCTGCACCTCGTCCCGGAACTCGGTGAAGAGAACTCTGGCAGCGCCGTGGTCGCCTGATCCGATAGCAAGCACGAACGAACTGAAGGTGGCCCGGTCGCCCGTGACGTCTCGACCCGCCTGAGCCAGATCAGATGCGGCGACCGTGCGATCCTCACTCGCCTCGTTGAACGCCACGGTCATCGCAGCACCCCACTTGCCGGCTTGGAACGCGCTCCACGATGTGGCAACAACCGTGGCGGCGAGGATCAGCGCGATGACGAGTTCACCCGATGGTCCTGCGAAGAACCTCGAGTCGTTGACCGTTTCGTGTGACGAGTCAGCCATCAGGATTCAGGCACATGCTCGACAACACCGCTCGAATCGGTGTCACGACGACGCATCGCTCTCTTGTTCCGAAGCATCGGGGGCATCCTTTTCCTTGACCATGTTTCTACGCCATGCAGCCAGTGGTATCAGACCGATGATGATCGGCAATAGCCACGAGAAGATGCGGTGGACGAATGCACCAGCCGTAACGGCTGCTGCGAGCTCCGAGTTCCCCGATGTGCCAACGATCACGCCCACGTAGGCGACCTCGACCACGCCGAGTCCACCGGGGAAGATGGGAATCATGCTCAGCAAGAGACCGACGGCGTATGCATCGAAGATGAGGGAGACTGATGCCTGCTCTGCTGTGACACCCATGAAGCGCATTGACATCACGAGCATGACGAAGAAGATCAGCTGGGCGGTGAGCGTCACCACCACCGCAGGGAACCAGCGTGACTGGACCGTCCCAATGGCCTGGGCACGGAAGTCGACGAGTTTCACTCCGAGACCCTCTGCCTCAGGGAACTTCCACTTACCGCCCGCAAGGCCGTTGTACCACCTCTGGCCGATCTCTCCTATACGCAGTGCTACGCGCTCTCGGTAGATGACCAGAAAGGTCAGTCCAACTCCACCTACGACAGCGGCAAGCCCAATGGCTGTGAGCGTCACGACTAGCTCATCGGTGACCCCTTCGGCTATGACTATCCAGGTGATAGCGATGATCGGCACCACCAGCTTGTATCCGGTGGTGAAGAACCAGCTCAGAACGATGCCGGCGCCGGCTGCCTCACCAGAAATGCCGGCTGTTCGGTACATCCCAAAACGGATCGCGAGATCAGCGCCCGGCGGTGCAACGAAAGCGATCGAATTCGACGCTGCCCATGCCTTCCATCCGTTCCACCAAGAGAGACCAGGGATCAAGGTGTTGTAGACACCGGCGCTGAACCATGTGTAGATGACCCCAAGGATGCTCAGCACGATCACTTGCTCGATAGTGAGCTTCATGATCGAGTCGAACACTTGGCCGTAGTCGATGAAATTCGGCAGGAACACGCCGAAGATCAAGAAGAGAACGCCACCAATGATGACTAGCTCTCGGACGGCCTTGCTCTTGTTCTCCTTGGCGTCCTCTTCCGGTGTGCTCTCCAACGGCGGGAGTAGCAGCTCATCGTTGTCGCTGGGACCTTTACCCATCGCGAGCCTCCAATCTGTGGCAGGGAATCTGGCGCGCTGTAGGCCGAGATTCAGTGTGTTTCGTTCGTCGGGGATGGTCGTGCTTTGTGCACGTGGACGGCGTGCGTTGTCTCATTGGCTCTCCGTACTCGCTGGCGGTTCGAGAATGGCCTGGAGAAGGCCGTCAACGTCATGGAGAACCGACACCTTGCCGATGTCGGTGGCGAGCCTTGGGGCGTCGTCGCCGCCGACGACGAGTATCTGCGCTGGCGAGTCAAGGTGCTCGAATTCGCGGAGGAACTGTGCCAATGGGCTGCCGGGTAGGCCGTTCTCAACAATGGCGATGTCTGGGTGAAAAGCATGGCAGTAGTTGGCGAGCTCAGAGGTTGACGTCGCTGTTGCTGCGATCGTGATGGTGGGGATCGAGTTGAGCGCGATGAACAGCGCTGCGCGGACCTCACGACTGTGTGTCGCGACTACGACGTCCACCGGTGGCGCACCTTCCAATGTCATGGCGTATCGCCGGTAGCCGACGGGACAGGGAACGGATCGAGAAGTTGGCCCTTGTTGATCTGCCGGCGCCAAAGGCCGACGCTGACCCAACCAATCGGGATAGGCATGAACCACTGTGCCAGGCGAAACAGAACGATTCCAGCAGCTATGACGTCGGAGTACTCGCTTCCGATCGCCTGAGTAAAGAAGAAGATGTAGGCCACGGCAGCGATTCCGACCCCACCGGGGGTGATAGGAATGGCAGTGATCATGAGAACGATGACCCAAACTATGAAGATCTGCCCAAGTGAAAGTATCTCACTGTTGAGGCCGACGATGCGCAGCGCCAGTGTGAGCATGACGAACGCCCACAGCTTCCCAGCCGTGGAGAAGAACAGGGCTTTGGCTCCTCTATCCCTGACGATGTCGATGGCGAGATCTCTGAATCCGACGACCTTGTGTGTGAGGCCATCAACCGGATCACGTTTGATCTTCCCCAGGCCCCAGTTTGCGAGCGTCTGTGCCTTCACCGCAAGCCACTGTGTGAAAGACTCCGATCTCACCAGGCCGACGATCACGACAGTCATCACGATGAGGACGGCGAGTGCGATGATCGCGATCCATACGAAGTCGCCGAGGTCACCGACACCGAGCAGCAGGAACGCCAGGACCGCTATCGATGGCAGAGCGAACTTGACGATGTTGTCGAAAAGGCCACTCAGCACGATTCCGAGCATGGTTCGTTCAACGGTATAGCCCCATGATCGGTACATCCCATATCGAACGACGAGATCCGCCCCAGGGATCGTTGTGCTGACTGCCGTCGAACCGACCCAGGCTGACATGCCCCTGCGAAGTCCCATTCCTGGCATGAGAGATGCGTACAGCGCTCCCTCAGGTACGTACAAGAACAGGCCCGCGGCAATCATGATCAGGTAATCCTGCGGCTCCAGACTCTTCAGCACTTCGATCACCGTCTCGTAGTCGATGACCTGGGGCAGCACAAAGCCGAAAATGAAGATCACAATCGCAATCGCTACGCCAACAG
>CAXMSN010000052.1:0-21964 GCA_964196275.1 uncultured Kiloniellales bacterium
AGACGTGGGATCAATCTGAGGTCTGAGGTCTGAGGTCTGAGGTCTGAGGTCTGAGGTCTGAGGTCTGAGGTCTGAGGTCTGAGGTCTGAGGTCTAAGATCCGTGGTCCGTGGTCCGTGGTCAGTGGTCAGACCTTCTCTGCCTGCGCCCTTTGCGCCGTTCGGGCGCTCGGCAGGCTGAGTCGGAACGTGCATCCGCTCGAGGGCTCGTACGACAACGTCCCTCCCATCAGTTCTGCGAGCCGCTTCGAGAGCGTCAGACCGAGTCCGACGGATCCCGGAACGACGTTGTCCGTTGCGCCGCGGCCGTACGGTTCGAAGATCTTGTCCAACTGAAGCGCTGGGATGCCGGCGCCGTCGTCCGTGACATCTAGGAAAGCCATGTCGCCAACCTCGCCGAACGTGACATGCACGCTCTTCCCGCCGTACCTGAGGGCGTTCGTCAAGAGGTTCCTGATCACCTGACGCACGCGGACAGGGTCAGCGTACGCGGCGGAAGCATCGTCATCGATCACGACGTCAACATCCGGCGGAATCGATAGATGCGATGCAACACTCGCAGCGAGGAGCGACAGATCGGTTCGCTCCGGGAACACGGGAACAGCACCATCCGTCGACCGAGCAGCCACCAACAGATCATCAACGAGGTCTGCCATCTCCCTGCTTTCGGTAGCCACCACAGCTATCAGCTGCCGACGCTCTTCCTCATCGATCGAACCGTCGTCTGCCTGCAACTCCTCTGCCAGTCCCACGACGGCCGTCAGCGGCGTACGCAACTCATGGCTCACCGAAGCGATCAGCTGATCCTTCGAACTGATCAGGTCCTCAAGTCTGGCCCTGTTCTGCGACCGTTCGTAGTGGGCGCCAAGGATCTCTCCGATCGTACGGAGGAACGCAACATCGCGCTTCGACCACGAGCGCGACGCCTTCCTGCGAAGGAATCCGACCGTGCCGAACCAACCGCCAGACACCTCGATACCGACGACAAGCTCCGAGTTCGTGCCGTCCATCATCCGAGCCAGCGACCCCTGATGGATGGCATCGAGAACTGCAGGCATGGTTCCGTACGAGTCGTCCGAATCGACTGGGTGGATGGGCATTAGACCGGGCTGGCTCCAACTGGCGATCCACCTCGCAGACGGCGACCCATCCTCCATGGCGAACGTGCGCGTGATGTACACCTCATCGACTCTCGCCGCCACACCGATCGCATCCAGCGCAGAATCGATATCGACCCCTGTGTCCCCCAGAAGCGACGTGGACGACTTGGCAAGCGCTTCCTCGTACCGGAGCCGTCCGTCGAGGGAGCCGATCAGCGAGTCCCGGACCCGCATGTCCTCGACACGTTGCCAGAACGCAGCCGTGAGATCTGCAAGCGTTCGCAGCAGAACGAGATCGTCAGTCCTCCACACCTTGTCCGCATCGATGTCGGCAGCACCGATGACACCTACCCAACTCCCGTTCACCGAGATCGGAACGTTCACTTCGTGGCGAACGCCACCATCCCCCGTGCGATCGAGGGACGAACCTGATGCCTCCTCAAGCCGATAGAAGAAAGGGGCACCACCCTCGAGATGGGAGCGCGCTCGAGGCATCTCTGCCCACGACGTGCGGGAGCCGCGCTCGAACATCGGATGCACAATATCGGATTCGGATGAGATCTCTACGACCACAGCTGCGATCTCGCCGTCCGTGTCCTCCACGTTCTGTTCAATGAAGACGATCGTCGATGCAAGAGCTTCGCGGATCGCGTCGACGGCGAAGGCGAGCGCCCTGGCATCGTCCTGTGCGACGAGCGCCCGTGATGCGGCAGATATCGCGTCCGAGACGTCCAGTCTGCGTTCTTCGTCTTTGGATCGCTGTCGCAGAGAGATGACGAACTGGCGAATGATCTCAAGCATCGCATAGCCGGAAACGGATACCGCGGCGACTCCGACCACGATCGTCCGACTCGTCGGCGGTTCGGGTAGATCGAGCAAGAGGGGAGCCACCACGACCAGCGAACCCATGACGATCGCATAGAGACCGATCCACCACGAGCGCATCGACCTTCCGACGACGGCGACAAGCACCACGAAATATGCGGTCACCATCGAGACACCGACGGGCGGCACTCCCGCGGCGACACAAGCGATTCCCGCGATGGTGATGTCCGCGATGAGGGTCGGCGCCACCGTCGTTCTATGGGTCCTGACAGCGATGTGAGCATCAACGGCAAGCGCACCAAGCAGTAACGTCGCGGCCGCGATCGAGGGGGAAGCGAGTACAACAGCCAAGACGGCACCAACTCCGACTCCGATCGAGATCGAAGTGCGCCGAAGCGCGTGCCAGCGCGTGAGAACGACCCCGCCGTTCTGTGGGGGCGCCGTGTCGTGTTCAGACCCAGATCTATGCATGGTGGTGGCCATGGTGAAGCCCTTCGGCTCGCTGCCACCAGCTATCGGTCGAAATTCACGACCTGTTGAGGTGTTCAGTCCACGAGACGAACGCGGTCGAGAAGATCGACACACACCCGGACCGACGCACCCGGTTGTGAATCTCACGATCGTTGGTGATCACGATGCATCTGTCTGAGTCCGCATGAACCATCGCTGCGATCGTGTCGTCAGCGATCGTGTCGCCCTCAAACACGACTTCGACCCCCTCCGCAGAGATAAGCGTCGATGTCCCTTCGGTTGACTGGTGGGCATCGAAAACCACGACGACCGTTGCGCCGGTCTCCCTCACGAGCTTGGCAGCGCGGTGCACCACATCGTCGCGGGCTTCCCTGGTGGCGAACCGGTCGGGAGCGATCAGGCCAGAGACGTTGTAGCCATCGATGATCACCCTGTCAGGCCTCTGTTCGATCATCGCATCGATCACCGCAGCATCCGAAGGTGAGACACCTTTGGGCACCGCGAGAGGCGGGAGTTCCGCGCGTTGCACTTCTTCGCCAACGTGAGCTTCGCGATACGTTCGAAGTCTCCGTTCCAGCCCGTCGAGATCTCTCGCTATCTCGGTCGGATCGCCCAGAACCGACGACCGTTGTCCCTCCGGGCGCTGGGACGGCGAGGAGCCGCGTTTCGCAAGCTTCTCGTTGAGCCTTGCGATCTTGCCCTCAAGAGCCTCAATCTCCGTGTCCCGGGCCCCGAGATCCCGTTGGAATGCCTGCGCCGCTCGCGTAGCTGCCTCTGCTCGCTCCTGTGCGTCCCTCGCCGCCTTCCCAAGACCCGATCGAGCCCGCTTGTCCGCCTCCGTTCTCTCCGAGAGCTTCTTACTGGCTTCGCTCTTCGCCGACTCGTAACGCTCCCGGCTCACGGCCAGTTTGTCGCGCACCTTCGCTGTCTCGGCCTTCTCCGCCTCCAGAGCCGCTTGGAGTTGCTCCGTGTGACCGGTGGCCACTGCAAGCTCGACCTTCGAAAGTGCGGCGGCAGGGTCCGTGAGATACTCGAGACCGAGGGGATCGTCGATGTCGGACTCCACAAACACTTCCCGGACTGCGTCGCGGAACCCCTCGTCTGCTTCGATGTGCGCGAGGATGGCGCGCTGATGCGGAGGCGGGATTCGCTTTCCCGTGGCAGCTGCGGCTCGGGAAAGCTTCTTCGGAACGTCTTCTGAATCGCGATCCATCAATTCTGATCTCGCCGCCTTGATGACGTTCGCCAGCATCGAGAGATCATCGATTTTGCCCATGTTCCCCATCACCTCTCCACAAGCGCTATGGCCTCATCTTGACATGCCACGCGACACTGCCATACTCGCACACCACACCCCAACACAGAGGCGTGACCAATACAATGAACATCACAACGACACTCGTACTCATCCTCAGCTAGGCGCATCCACACCGATGCGCCGAACCCTCCCTGCCCGGAGGGTTTTCTTCTATCCGGAGCACCACATGGCAGAACAACTCACGGGATCCGAAATCCTGGTCAAGGCACTAGAGCGTGAAGGTGTCGACCTCATCTTCGGTGTGCCCGGCGGTGCCATCCTGAAGGCCTACGACTCACTGTACGACAGCTCGATTCGGCACATCCTCGCCCGCCATGAACAGGGTGGTGGCCACATGGCGTCTGGATACGCACATGCGACCGGCAGAGTTGGCGTCACCATCGCCACATCCGGACCGGGCGCAACGAATCTCGTGACTCCGCTCGCCGATGCGTTCATGGACTCCATCCCGGTGGTGGCGATAACAGCACAGGTCTCGTCCGGATCGATCGGTTTGGACGCCTTCCAAGAGACGCATACGTGGGGCGTCTCGATGCCGGTCACAAAGCACAACAGCCTTGTAACCCACGCCGACGAGATCGCAGCGACCGTGAAGGAAGCGTTCCACATCGCATCAACAGGGAGACCTGGCCCCGTGCTCGTCGACATCACGAAGGACGCCCTTGCGGGCCATGCCGAATTCACCGGAAAGGAACAGATCGACCTCCCGGGCTACAAGCCGTCGGTCAAAGGCCATCCACGGCAGGTCAACGCAGCGATAGACATGATCATGGCGTCGGAGCGCCCTGTGTTGTACGCAGGCGGCGGAACGATCCGGGCTGAGGCGAGCAAGGAACTGACCGAGTTCGCTGAGACGCTGAACCTGCCAACGGTGACAACGCTCATGGCCAGGGGTGTTATCCCTGACTCCCACCACCTTGCGCTCGGCATGCCTGGCATGCACGGCTGCTACACGGCCTCAACAGCGATGCAGAAGTCAGATCTCCTCATCGCAATCGGTGCGCGGTTCGACGACCGGATCACCGGAGATCCACAGTTCTTTGCCCCTGAGGCCAAGATCATCCATGTTGATGTCGACCCGGCTGAGATCGGGAAGATCCGTGCGGTCGACGTTCCGATAGTCGGCGACGCAAAGGTCGTCCTGGAGCAACTGACCGAGCGAGCGAACAGCGTGCTCGACGGAGACCGTAAGCCAGAGCGCGAGGAGTGGATAGCTACCCTCGACAAATGGAAGGCCGACTTCCCGCTGGCCTACGACCAGGACCCCGACGGCTACATCCAGCAGCAGTACGTGATCGAACAACTTCACGAACTCACTTCGGGCGATGCGATCATCGTGGCTGGTGTCGGACAACACCAGATGTGGGCCTCTCAGTTCTGGGGATTCGAAAGGCCGCACACATGGATCAATTCGGGCGGCCTCGGAACGATGGGTTACGCCGTCCCTGCCGCGGTTGGCGCACAGGCGGGGATGCCGGATGAGACAGTGATCGCGATAGACGGCGACGGCTGCTTCCAGATGACGTTCCAGGAACTGATCACCGCTGCAGTTGAGGAGATCCCCGTGAAGATCGCTGTGATGAACAACGCGAACCTCGGCATGGTCAGGCAGTGGCAGAAGCTGTTCTATGACAGCCGATTCGCTGCAACCGAACTCTCGGCCACGAACCCTGACATCGTTCTCCTTGCAGAGGCCCTCGGCTGCGTGGGACTCCGGGCGAGCACGCCGAGCGAGGTACGGTCGACGATCGAGAAGGGTCTTGCCGTCACCGATAAACCCGTGGTCATGGAATTCGTCTGTGACCCTGACGCGATGGTGTTCCCGATGATCAAGGCTGGCGGCAACAACGACATCATCTACATGGGCCCTGAGGACCTCTGATGCACCACGTGATCTCAGTCACTGTCGAGAACAAGCCGGGTGTCCTTGCACGGGTCTCGTCGATGTTCGCCAGGCGCGATTTCAACATTCACTCGCTGACCGTCGGTCCGACTGAAGACCCGGCCAGGTCACGCATGACCGTCGTCGTCGACGAGCCTGAGATCGAACAGATCATCAAGCAGCTCTACAAACTTGTCCACACCCTCAAGGTGACCGAGCACAAGCCGGGGGAGGCGATCGAACGCGAGGTCATGCTCATTCGCGTGAACGCCGATGCGAGTCGTCGGGCTGAGATCCTCGAAGCCGCGAACATCTTCGACGCCACGGCGGTCGATGTCGGGGCGACCACCATCACGTTCGAGATCGTGGGCGAGCCAGGTCACATCGCGGACTTCTTCGAGATCATGAAGCCCTACGGCATCACGAGCCTTGTCAAGTCTGGCCCAATCGCGATGGCGAGGGACACCAAGTCCGGCGCACGGAAACAGAAACGAAAGTCATAAGGGGCAGATCGCATGGTCAAGATGTACTACGAGGCGGACGCTGATCCCGCGCTGATCACACGGAAGAAGGTCGCCGTCATCGGTTTCGGCAGCCAAGGGCATGCCCACGCGCTGAACCTCAAGGATTCGGGCGTCGACGTCATCGTTGGGCTCAGGGACGGCTCAGCACGCGTTCAGGCCGCATCGGACGCGGGGCTCAAGGTAGTGGACCCGGCCACGGCTGCAGAGTGGGCAGACGTCATCATGATGTTGGTGCCAGACCAGGTCCAGAAGGAGGTCTACGAGAGCGTCATCGCTCCGAGGTTGGACCCCGGGGACACACTCCTGTTCGCACACGGGTTCTCGATCCACTTCGAGTTCATCAAGCCACCGCCAGACGTCGACGTCGCGATGGTCGCGCCCAAGGGCCCTGGACACCTCGTCCGCCGCCAGTTCGTCGAAGGATCGGGCGTACCGACGCTGGTAGCGGTCAACCAGGACGCTACAGGGAACGCCTTCAGCGTCGCCTTGTCATATGCCCATGGCATCGGAGGGACCCGGGGTGGCGTCATCGAGACGACGTTCAAGGATGAAACCGAAACGGACCTCTTCGGCGAACAGGTGATCCTCTGCGGTGGCGTCGACTCGCTGATCCAAGCCGCGTTCGAGACACTCACTGAGGCTGGGTACGACCCTGAGATGGCGTACTTTGAAGTGCTCCACGAACTCAAGTTGATCGTCGACTTGCTCTTCGAGGGAGGCATCGCCTGGATGCGCCATTCTGTTTCAGATACGGCGGAGTACGGCGATATCTCACGCGGTCCGCGGATCGTGACCGACGAAACCAAAGAGACCATGAGGACGATCCTGTCCGAGATCCAATCGGGTGCGTTCGCACGCGAGTGGATGGATGAATACGCACAGGGCGCCCCACGACTGAATGCAGCCAGAGATGCGATCGCAACCCACCCCGTCGAGACGACCGGTCGTGAGCTGAGAGACATGATGACGTTCATGGTCGCAAAGGTCCCAGAAGATGATGTATGAGTACGTACCAGCCCGATATCGAACGACGAGCAGGTAGTCCATGTCTGACAGGTTGATCATCTTTGATACAACGCTGCGTGATGGGGAGCAGGCGCCGGGTATCGCCCTCTCGCCTGATGACAAGGTGGCGATCGCTACACAGTTGGCGAAGCTGCGTGTCGACGTGATCGAGGCTGGATTCGCTGCGTCGAGCCCTGGCGACTTCGAGGCTGTCTCGCGCATCGCTTCTGAGATAAGGGGCCCGACGATCGCCTCGCTCGCACGAACCCACCCCGATGACATCGATCAGGCCGCCGACGCGCTCAAGACCGCCGAGAAGAAGCGCATCCACGTGTTCGTGTCGACGTCGGCGATCCACATGGAGCAGATGCTCCGCATGACGCCGGCCGAAGTGCTTCGCGCTGTCGATGAAGGCGTCACTCGGGCCAAGCGATACAGCGACGACGTCGAGTTCTCGCCCCAGGATGCGACGAGATCCGACCCAGACTTCATCGTCGAGGTGTGCAAGGCCGCCGTAGAGGCCGGTGCAACGACGCTCAATATCCCTGACACCGTCGGCTACGCGATGCCGGACGACTTCGTGGAACTGCTCTCCCGCGTGTACGTGGAAGTGCGAGGTGGCAACGAGGACGTGATCATCTCCACGCACTGTCACAACGACCTCGGCATGGCGGTTGCGAACTCCCTGTCGGCGATCCACGCAGGAGCTAGGCAGATAGAGGGTGCTATCAACGGCATCGGTGAACGCGCCGGGAACACATCAACCGAAGAGATCATCATGGCGATCACAACGCGGCCTGACTTCTTCGAGGTCGAGATCAACGCGGACACGACGGAGATCTTCGAGACCTCACGACTCGTGTCCAGCCTCACCGGCTACCCGATCCAGTACAACAAGGCAGTCGTCGGCAGAAACGCGTTCGCACATGAGTCCGGTATCCACCAGCACGGTGTGCTCAGAGACAGGGAGACCTACGAGATCATGGACCCCGAGGCAATCGGCCACGAGTCACGACTCGTGCTCGGCAAGCACTCCGGCAGAGCCGCATTCGCCGATGCTCTCGAGAAACTCGGCATCACGCTTGAGGACGAGGACTTCCAGCGATCCTTCGACAGGTTCAAGGAACTCGCCGATCGAAAGGGCGAGATCTCGGAGGAAGGCCTCCGGGCGATCGTCGCCGCTGAGACCAACGCCGCTACTGCCGAGATGGAGCTCGTTTCCCTCCATCTCGCAGGTGGTTCCCATGAGGTGCCGATCGCGACGATCACACTCGACCGCGACGGTGAGGAGATTTCAGTTTCGGCCGAGGGCGACGGCATGGTGAACGCTGCGTTCGTCGCCATTCAGGATGCGTACGGCATCGCAGCGTCGCTCGCCGACTATCGGGTATCGCCGCTGACGTCTGGCGCCGACGCGATGGCCAAGGTCAATGTGATCATCCAAGTCGGTGCAACGACATACTCTGGCCAGGGCGTGTCGACCGACGTTGTTGAAGGTTCTGCCAGAGCGATGGTGTCGGCGCTCAACAAGGCAGCGTTCGACCGGTCAGCCATCGGCGAGGCTTGAGACTGTGCGGGCGTCGATCGCACTGCTCCCCGGCGACGGCATCGGCCCGGAGGTCATCGAACAGGCACGTCTCGTGCTCGAAGCCGTTGCGGCTCGCTTCCATCACGACTTCAAATTTGAACAGCACCTCATCGGCGGCGTCGCCATCGACGAAACCGGCGACCCGCTCCCCGAAACGACACTCACCGCAGCCAAACAGTCGGATGCGGTCCTTCTCGGAGCTGTCGGCGGATACCGCTGGGATGACCCGAACGCAAAGACGAGACCAGAGGCGGGGCTGCTTGCGATCCGACAGGAACTCGGTCTCTTCGCAAACCTCCGGCCCGTTCGGACACATGAGCAGCTGATAGATGCCTCTCCCCTGCGACGCGATCTGATCGAGGGCGTCGACATCTTGTTCTTCAGAGAGCTGACGGGCGGGATCTACTTCGGCGGGTCGACTGCATCAGACGATGGAAACCAGGTTTCGGACATGATGACCTACTCCGTTCCAGAGATCGAACGGATTGTCAGGCTCGCCGCTGCCGCAGCCCAGAACCGGAACGGGAAGCTCACATCGGTCGACAAGGCCAATGTGCTCGCCGTGTCCCGGCTTTGGCGAAGCACCGCACAACGGATCATGGAGACAGAGTTTCCAGAAATCACCTACGAGACTGTGCTCGTCGACGCCATGGCGATGCACCTCATCTCAAGACCCAAAGATTTCGATGTCGTCGTGACCGGCAACCTCTTCGGAGACATCCTTACCGACGAAGCCTCGATGCTCCCCGGTTCCATGGGCCTGCTGCCATCAGCCTCCCTCGGCTCGGATGGGCCCGGCCTGTTCGAGCCCATCCATGGCTCCGCACCCGACATCGAAGGAGAGAACATCGCGAACCCCCTGGGGATGATCCTCGCAGCAGCCATGGCGCTCAGGCACTCCCTCGAACTCGATGTCGAGGCCACCGCCGTCGAGGTCGCTGTTGAACGCGCTCTCGATCAGGGGATGCGCACAGCCGACATCGCCCGCGGGGGGCCTGTAGTCGGAACCGACGAGATGGGCGCCGCCGTTGCGGCACGCATCTGAGGACACCACGGTCGGTACGCTCATGACCGATCGCCCCGTTCCACCGGAGAGCGAGCCACGGACCAACGAGGCACAATGACCGAACCAGTCGCAGACTTCGGCGTCATCGGTCTTGCCGTCATGGGGCAGAACCTCGTTCTCAATCTGTCAGACCACGGCCACAAGGTTGCGGTGTACAACCGCACAGCGCAACGAACGGTGGATTTCATCAGCGGCGCTGCCGCGGGCATGGACATCTTCGGAGCCCATGACCTCGAATCATTCGTGGACCTGCTGGACAGTCCCCGGATGATCTTGCTCATGATCAAGGCTGGTCAACCTGTGGACGACCAGATCGAAGCCTTGCTCCCATTGCTCGATGAAGGAGACATCATCATCGACGGCGGGAACTCCCTCTACACGGACTCCGAGCGTCGATGCGTCTCCCTCGCAGAGAAGGGCCTTCACTTCGTTGGCGCGGGGATCTCCGGCGGCGAAGATGGCGCTCGCAACGGCCCGTCGATCATGATCGGCGGCGAACCGGCTGCCTGGCCGATCATCGCACCGATCTTCACATCGATCGCGGCCGTCGCCGAGGGTGAGCCGACTGCTGACTGGGTCGGATCCGGGGGGGCTGGCCACGATGTGAAGATGGTGCACAACGGCATCGAATACGGGGAGATGCAGGTCATCGCCGAGGCGTATGACATGATGACGCGCTGCCTCGGCATGACGGCCGCAGAGATACAGCCCCACTTCGCACGATGGAACACCGGCAAGCTCGACTCATATCTCATCGAGATAACCGCAGAGATCCTCGGGCACAGGACCGACGACAGGCCGACAGTGGACCTCATACTCGACGCCGCGGGCCAGAAAGGCACGGGGAAGTGGACCGTGATCGCCTCGATGGACGAGGGCATGCCGGTCACCCTCGTCGGAGAGTCCGTCTACGCACGAATGGTTTCAGCGCTCAAGGATGAACGCCTCCGAGCATCGGATCTCCTCGGGGACGACATTCAGCCGATAACGGACGACCCGAACGATGTCATCAACGACCTCAGGGATGCGCTCTACGGCTCGAAGATCGTCAGCTACGCACAAGGGTTCATGCTCATCCGCGCCGCAAGCGATCAGTACGGCTGGAGCCTGAACCCTGGCGTGATCGCTGGCCTGTGGAGGGCAGGGTGCATCATCCGTTCCCAATTCCTTGGCGACATCACGTCGGCGTTCCGCGCGAATCCCGACCTCGAGAACCTGCTCGTCGACGCCTATTTCAGCTCCGAGATCAAAGCCACGCTTCCTGGCTGGCGTCGAACCGTCTCGCGAGCGGTCCTCGCTGGCATTCCTGTGCCGGCGTACGCGTCCGCGCTCTCGTTCTACGACGCCTATCGATCCGAACGCCTACCGGCAAACCTGATCCAGGCTCAGCGTGACTTCTTCGGCGCCCACACCTACGAACGGGTCGACCGGCCACGAGGAGAATGGTTCCATACGGACTGGACGGGCCACGGCGGCTCAGCGACCTCTGGGAGCTACGAGGTATGAGACGCCTTCCACAGGCTCTCGTCGCGATCATTACGCCATTCGCCGAGGACCTCTCGGTCGATCTGGACGCTCACCGACACAACGTGTCCGTTCTGGTCTCGCAGGGATGCACAGGATTCGTCATCGGCGGTTCGACGGGCGAAGGACCGTATCTCGACCCAGGCGAGCGTGGATCCCTTGTCGAAGCGACTCGTTCCGCCGCACCAGATGCCGCGATCGTGTGCGGCATCAATGCCGAATCCGTGAGGCAAGCGGTTCGCCAGATCGACGAAATTGCGAACGCAGACGCCGATATCGCTCTCGTCGCAACGCCGACGACTCTGATCAGAGGAATGCATGCTCTGGTGGAAGACTTCTACCGCCACGTTGCCGATTCCACGCCGATACCAGTTCTCCTGTATTCCAACCCATCCGTGGTGGCGTACGAGATTCCCACCGCCAGCGTTTCAGCCCTGAGCGGTCACCCGAACATCATCGGAATCAAGGACAGTGGCGGGAACCCGGCTCGATTCGACGAGTTCGCAGCCGCTATCAATGCAGGTTTCGTCGTCTTCTCCGGAGCTTCCAAGACGTTGCGTGAATCCGCTGAACATGGAGCAACGGGAGCTGTCACAGCGAGCGCCAACTATGCGTTCGATCTCGTGGTCGAGGCGATCCGCGGGGACGCGGAGGCACAGGCGGAACTCACCACTCTCACATCAGCGATCGAGCCCAACGGCCGCGCCGGAACGAAGTACGCGGCAATCGCTGCGGGCCTGATAGGCGGAAGATTGCGGCCGCCGCTCGTACCGATCGACGCGGATGCTCGCGCTGGAATCGACGCCGTTCTCGATAGCCGAAAGCGGTCCCAACGGGAGTAGCGTCCAGCCCGATGCATTTGGGAATTCGCTCGGAACACACAGACCTGGAAGGCAGGGTCGCTGCCACTCCCCAGTCGGTTACGTCGCTCGTCGAGATCGGTGTTTCGGTCTCCGTCGAGAGCGGAGCAGGAAGCCTGGCAGGGATCACAGACGATGAATTCCGCGACGCTGGTGCGACCATCGTCGACCGTCTCACAGACGCGGAACCGGTCGATGTGTTGCTCGCAGTCGGGCCGCTCTCCGCATCGGACGGCGCTGTTCTCGCGGACGGAGCAGCGGTACTCGGCATGCTCGATCCCGGGGATGGCGACGAAGCGATCACCGACCTCACCGGCCGCGGTATCACGTGCATCGCGATGGAGCGCGTGCCGAGAACAACCCTTGCCCAGTCGATGGACGCACTCTCCTCCCAGGCCACTGCCGCCGGCTATGCCGCGGTCCTGATGGGTGCGACGACGCTTCCGAAGTTCATGCCGATGCTGGTCACCGCAGCCGGAACCGTGCCTCCTGCTCGGGTACTCGTACTCGGCGTCGGCGTCGCTGGTCTGCAGGCGATAGCCACAGCCAAACGCCTCGGTGCCGTCGTCACGGCGTATGACATCCGGCCCGAGACGAAGGAACAGGTGGAGAGCCTCGGGGCCAAGTTCATCGACGCACCCACCCAGCAGATGGATGAGGGCGGATACGCCCGTGCCGTCGACGAAGAGACAGCGGCCCAGCAGCGCGAGTTGCTCGCCGAAGCCGTCGCTGGTTCCGACCTTCTCATCACGACTGCGCAAGTGCCGGGCCGCGCGGCGCCACGTCTGGTCGATGCCTCCGTTGTCGAACGGATGGCTCCAGGCTCGGTCGTGATCGACATGGCCGCAGGTTCTGGCGGCAACGTCGAAGGCTCCCGGCCCGACGAGATCGTTGAGGTCAACGGTGTCCGTATCTTCGGACCCACGGATCTCGCTTCGAGGGTTTCCGCCGACGCATCACGCATGTACGCACGCAACCTCCTTGAGATGGTGAAGCGCATGGTCGTCGATGGGTCGCTCGTGATCGACAGCGACGACCCTGTGATCGGGCCCGCCATCGTCGGCGTGCCGGAGCCAACCGGAGGTGAGGACGCATGAGCGATGCCTTCATCCAAGGAATCGTCGTGTTCGTGCTTGCCTCGTTCATCGGCTTCGAAGTGATTCGGAAGGTCCCACCGACACTCCACACCCCACTCATGTCTGGAGCCAACGCGATCTCGGGCATCACGATCGTTGGAGCCATAATCGCCGCGGCCACAGGCAGCGGATGGGTCGCGGGTGTGCTCGGGTTCCTCGCCGTCATGTTCGCGATGATCAATGTCGTAGGTGGATTCCTCGTGACCGACCGCATGCTCGAGATGTTCAAGAAGTTGCCAGGAGGCCGTTCATGAGCGAACTGGCCTATCTCGGCGCTGGGGTCCTGTTCATTCTCGGTCTCAAGGGTCTGACATCGCCACGGACCGCCCGCAGGGGAAATCAGCTTGCGGCGATCGGCATGCTCGTCGCCACCATCGTCGTCGTGATCGATCTGGTGGCGCTAGACGCCGCTATGGCATGGGGCATCGTCGTGGCGGGAGTGGTCGTCGGTGGCCTCATCGGAGCAGTCCTCGCGATACGGGTCCAGATGACATCCATGCCTGAACTCGTTGCTGCATTCAATGGCTTCGGTGGCGGTGCTTCTGCCTTGGTGGCCGCCGCAGCGGTAATCGCCGTCAATGGAGACATGGCTACCGAAACCGCCATCACGACAGCACTTTCGCTCCTCATCGGAACCGTGACCCTTACCGGTTCGTTCGTCGCGTTCGGCAAGCTCAAGGGGATGATCACCGGGCGCCCGATCGCAGTCGGAGGCGCCGTCACCAACGGCGTCATCGCCGCCGTTGCCGTGGCATTTGCCGTTATTGCGGTCGTGACCGGCGAGCCCCTCGCCTACTGGGCCGCTGCACTCGTCGCCTCGATACTCGGCATCGTTGCCGTCATCGCCATCGGTGGCGCAGACATGCCCGTCGTCATCTCATTGCTGAACTCCTTCTCGGGACTCGCCGCGGCAATGGCCGGTTTCGTCATTGGCAATCAGGCCCTCATCGTCGGTGGCGCCCTCGTAGGTGCTGCAGGCATGATCCTGACCATCGAGATGTCGGTTGCGATGAACCGTTCGATCGCCAACGTCCTGTTCTCAGGCTTCGGCGCCACAACGACCGATTCCGAAATCGGCACGAAGCCAGTCAAACGTGCGACCCCCGACGACGTTGCGATCACGCTCGCCTATGCGGAGCGGGTGATGGTTGTCCCCGGCTACGGACTCGCTGTCGCCCAGGCGCAGCACGCCGTTCGCGACCTGGCTCTCGAACTCGAGGAACGTGGAGTCGCCGTTCACTACGCGATCCACCCCGTCGCAGGCCGGATGCCTGGACACATGAACGTTCTCCTCGCCGAAGCAGACATCTCATACGACCTACTCCTGGATCTTGAGCACTCGAATCCCCGCTTCGGGCAGACGGACGTCGTCCTCATTGTCGGAGCCAACGATGTCGTGAACCCCAGCGCAAAGACCGACCCGGACAGCCCCATCTACGGGATGCCGGTGCTCGATGTGGACGAGGCGACGACCGTCATCGTCGTGAAGAGAAGCCTCTCGCCTGGATTCGCTGGAATCGACAACCCTCTCTTCTACGAAGACGGAACGCTGATGTACTTCGGCGACGCCAAGCAGGCACTCGAAGACGCACTGTCAGCGCTCAAACGGCTCTGATGGAATTCGCTGACATCGTCCGACGCAGACGGATGGTGCGGAACTACACAGACGAAGCAGTCGAACCAGACTCTATCGAGCGGATCATCGATGCTGCCGTGCGTACACCGTCAGCAGGCTTCAGTCAGGGACAGCGCTTCGTTGTCGTCACCGACCCCATCCTGAGAGCGGAGGTGGCTGCAGCGGGAGGAGAGGCACAGTACGTTGCCGACGGATTCGACCCCTGGATCTCGCGGGCACCCGTCCACATCGTCGTCTGCGTGGACAAGCAGACATATTTGGATCGCTACTCCGAGCCGGACAAGGCAGGCGTCGAAGGCCCCCGCTCTACCGAGGCCGACTGGGAAGTCCCCTTCTGGTGGGTCGATGCAGGCGCCGCGATGATGGCCATCCTCTACGCAGCGGTTGACGAAGGTCTCGTAGCCGGTTTCCTCGGTGCGCAAGCATTCGACGATCTCCACGCTGCCCTCGGGATCCCACCCGAGGTTTCGATCGTCGGCATCTGCACGATCGGCCATCCCGCCGAAGATCGCAGATCCGGCTCACTCGACCGTGGCAGGCTTCCGCACAACCGCGTCGTCCATCAGGAACGCTGGTCCTAGACATAGTCGCACCCGGCGATCGACCGTTATCAGGTGTCGGGTGGTGGCCTCGGTTGGTTCGGTTGGCAGCGTCCGTTGTGGGTGGCTGTGTGGTGTTTGCGGCAGAGGAGTCTGAGGTTGCCGAGTGATGTCTCACCGCCGTCTGCCCAGTGGATGATGTGGTGCGCGTCACACCACGCTACCGGTGCGTCGCAGCCGTCCCAGGAACAGCCCCCGTCGCGTTGCTCGAGGGCCCGGCGTATCGATGTGGGGATCGTGCGTGTCTTGCGCCCGACATCGAGCGGCTCTGAGTCTGACCCCAACACCATCGGGATGATTCCGGCGTCACATGTGATGCGTCTGATCGTTTCGGGTGACACGGGAACCCCACCGATCTCGGGGAGGCGCCCGGATCGTCCTTTGAGCGTCTCGTAGTCGACCGTCACGGTGATGTGTGGTCTCTCGCCTCCAGATGTGACGACGTTGGTGTTGTGGTCGAGATAGAACCTGCAGATGTCACCCAGTGCGTCTGCACGACGTTGACCGAATGTGCGAGCGTCGTCATCGGCAAGGAACGTCGGGTTGACGATTGAACCAAGCGCCGTGTCGAGCGTGTGGAACAGTTCGGGGGGCAGTGTGCCTTGGAGATCGCCCATCCCGTCGACCATCTGTGTCAGGTACACGCTGCGGAGCGTCTCGTGATGCTCAACGTTCTCCAGAGCCTTGGTGTAATCGATCCGCTGTTCCCAGTCCTCGATCGCATGTCGCAGGTCCTTGATGGACAGATCGGTTGCGATATCTCCGAACGCGGCCTCGATGTCTGGAAAGTCATCGGGATTTCGGTCCCGTGCTTGACCGAGAAGCTGTACCGAACGCCGAGACACCACACCTGCGAGGGCGTTTACGGTGACGGTCGGCATGTGCGACATCGCCCGTCCGGTCTTGACGGTCCCTGATGCTTCCGCCGTGGACATCTGGCAGTACTTCGCAAGCCACTGGGCTGTCGACAGGCCGTGGTCGAACTCGGCGCTCCCGCGCCGGTCCATCTCGCGAACTTGCAGTGCGAACCGGGCGTGGGCCGCGTTGATCGAACGGTCAAGCTCGATTGTCGACTTCTCCAACACGTCGTCAGCCATCTCGTCAAGACGTTCCTCGAAGGCGTCCAGAGGCGACATTGAGTGGCTTCCGGATTCTGTGGCGCCATAGGCGACAGACTCATCGGGAAGCGGGGGAAGATCACCGACCGTGGAAGTGTCGGTGCCTGAGTCCGTCGCCCGACCGGCGGTCGGGTTCTGGTATTTCATGTACTCATAGTATCGAACATACGTTCGACTGTCAAGCAGGGATCCCGAGTATCAAAGAGTTTTCTCGGCTACCCAGGGAGGCAGCGTACGCACGCGCCAAGGCGCACATGCTCGACGGGTCTGATCCGCCTATATGGCGTGTGCGAGATCTGCGATGAGGTCAGCAGGGTCTTCGATGCCGATCGACAGACGCACAACACCCGGATCCATCGTGGGGTCAGATCTGAGTCGGTGCTCGATCAACGACTCAACACCGCCGAGCGAGGTCGCAGACATGAACACCTGCACCGAGTCGACCACGCGTGTGGCCTCTGCTTCGGAGCCAAGGTCGATCGCGAGCATTGAACCGAACCCCGACATCTGTCGCACGGCGATGTCGTGTCCGGGATGGTCGGGCAGACCGGGATACCACGTGGGTATACCGCGCGACACGAGCCATTGGGCGACTCGCATCGCGCTCGATGCAGACCGCTCTGCGCGCAAGGGAAGTGTCCTGATTCCCCGGAGAGCGAGCCACACGTCAAGTGATCCGGGAGTTGCCCCGGTCAACAGACGCTGACTCCTGAGCCGATCGGCATCGGTCGCATCCGCCGTCACCAGCGCACCGGCTTGGGCATCTGAGTGGCCCGCGATCGCCTTCGTGACCGAGTGCATCACAAGATCTGCCCCATGCTCGAGAGGATTCGAGAACACCGGTGTGGCGAACGTCGAGTCGACCACGGTGAAGACCCCTCTGTCCTTATTCACTGCTGTTGTCGCTTCGACGTCAGTGAGTAGGCAACGGGGATTCGATGGCGTCTCAATCCACTGCACATCGCCCTCCTCCAAGTCCGCCACGGGGACCACATCGAGGTCGCCGGCTTCGCTGAGGACCCCGATCAGATCGCGAACGCCGTGGTAGACATCGCCTGGCAACGCGACGCGGGCAGGCCGGTAGAAAGCCATCGCCGCTGCTGCTGCAGCCATACCCGACGAGTAACAGACTGCGTGACCACCCTCGAGCGAGCCGAGCACCGCCTCGAATCGTTCTGTGGTTTCGTGGCTCCCCCGGCGGTAGCGACGACCCGTTCCCTCCGCGAACGTTGTCGAGGGTCGTATCGGCGGTGCGACATCGGGAAATTCCGCTAGCGATCGGTCGGCGTGAACGGCTCTCGTGTATGGATCCATGCCCACACGCTACTGCACCGCCGGTGGCGCCCTTGTGGCGGGAAGTACATACGGTCTTGTGTCTCCGCACCTGCCTACCCTTGCGCCACATTGAGGTCGATGGAGGCATTTGGTGACGGACGTCGAGATATCGAGCACTACCAACCCACGGGTGAAGTCTTGGCACGCACTCCACAAGCGTTCCGTTCGCGACCGCACCCACCGGTTCCTTATCGAGGGTCGCCGCGAGACTGACCGGGCGATCCCCCACGTCGACCGCCTCGAACTCATCTGGTGCGAGGAGTACGCACACGAGGACGCTCCGCGAGGAGCTACGAGTGTTTCAACAGCGGTCTTTGACAAGATATCGAGACGCCAACATCCCGACGGGGTCGCCGTGGTCGCAGAAACACCAGACGTAACATTCGCCCACTTCACCGTGGAAGCTCCGGCCCTCGTTCTCGTAGCAGACGGGATGGAGAAGCCCGGCAACATCGGTGCGATCCTGCGAACGTGCGATGCTCTCGGCGCGGCGTTCGTCGGATCTTCCCTGGCAACCGACCTCGTCAATCCGAACGTCGTGAGATCGGCTCAGGGATCACTCTTCTCGACGCCTACCGCCTCCGTACCTCGTGAGGATGCGATCAGATGGTGCGCAGCCAACACACAAGTGCTGATCACCCGCCCGGACGACTCGGTACTGATCTGGGATGCCGATCTCACGATTCCGAGCTCGATCGTCATCGGTGCGGAAGCAGAGGGTGTCGCGGAGGCGTGGGCAGCCGTCGGCACAGGCGTGACGATCCCGATGTCGGGTTCAGCCGATTCCATGAACGCTTCGGTCACCGCCGCGATCGTGATCGCTGAGGCCCGGCGTCAGCGATCGGACTGAGTCTCTTCTATCGCATCTGATCGATCACACCACCGGCAGACAACCTTGTCGACCGTCCGCTCCAGGATCTCCTCGTCCTCAACGTCCGTCACGCCGCCAAGATCGGAGTGCTCGAACCGTCGCCGTTGAACGGTGTCGTAAACATCGAAACGAGTTCGATTGCCACACGCAGTGCATCGATACGTCGTCATGGCTTGACGATCCCCCACACCCCGTCATCGTCGGCGACCGAGAGGATCACGATCGCGGTCTTCTCGACATCCCCCAAGAGCGACGCCTCGGTGAGACGTATGTGGGACGCCGGTCCGTGCCGGTACAGGCTTGGCGTGGCCGAGACGCCTAGTGAGGCAGCCTCAGCGGCCAGCGAAGCGAGAGCACGGTCTCCTGCCCCGGCTCTACCCACCGCAACTCCTGATGCCGATAGCGCCTCGACGACGATGGCCTCGTCGTCGAACGATCGATTCTCCAGATAGATCAACCCAAGCAGGGCATGCAGGAACCGACCGCGATCATCCCGATCATCGATGGCAAGGTACGTCGACATCGAGTTGGCCTCATCGGGATCGAGGAGAGGCACCCAGTCGAGATTCACCGAGTGGCCGGCTGACGCCAGCTGACGAACGAACCGGTAGAAGGCCCATACGTCCGGATTCGTGAACGAAAACCAAACCTGACCATCGAGCTGCATGGCGCCAATGTACCCGTGCTCAGGGCTGAGCCCGTCCGTTGCGCTAAGTCGAACGTATGTTCGTCTAACATGGGAACGTGACCTCCGTTGGCCAGCGATCCTTCAGCGAACTCGGCACTCCCCTCGCCGACGTACCGTTCTGCGTGCTCGACCTTGAAACAACGGGTCTTGGACCTGATGTCTCGGAGATCACCGAGATCGGGGCGGTGCGCTACCTGGGCGGCGTGGAGACCGGCCGTTTCCAGACGCTGGTGAATCCGGTCGCCGCGATACCGGCGAGAATCACCGTCATCACAGGTATAAGTCAGGCAATGGTGATCGACGCACCCCGTATCGAGGAAGCACTACCGACGTTTCTTGAGTTCATCGGGAACTCGGTGATCGTCGGCCACAACGTGTCTTTCGACATTTCGTTCCTCAACGCCGCGGCGATTCGACTTGGCTACGGGCGGCTACCCAACCGGTCGACCGACACGATGCGCCTGGCCCGTCGGCTCGTGCGAAGCGAAGTCCGGGGCTTGAAACTGTCGAGCCTCGCCGCTCATTTCGGATCTCCCACGACGCCCAACCATCGGGCATTCGACGACGCTATGGCGACCGCCCACGTGTTCTGGTGTTTGCTTGAGAGAGCAGGCGCGATCGGCGTGACACATCTCGACGATCTGCTGGCACTTCCATCGATCCAAGGATCGCGTGCGATCGGCAAGCTTGCCCTCACAGAGCATCTCCCGAGAAAGCCAGGGATCTACCGGTTCGTCGACAGGACAGGCAACGTCATCTACGTGGGCAAGGCGACCAACCTCCGCTCGAGGGTTCGGTCGTACTTCGGCGGCGACACCCGACGCAGGATCGACAACATGCTCAGGGACCTTGCCTCCATCGAGCATCGAACAACGCACGCTGAGATCGAAGCAGCGGTACTCGAACTGCGCGAGATCCATTCGCTTAAACCCCACTACAACCGGCGGTCCAAGCCGCCAAAGTCGCTCCACTGGATTCGACTCACTGACGAGAAGTTCCCGAGGCTCCAACTCGTCCGCTTGGCGGGCCGGGGACTCCTCGACGTTGGGCCCTTCCGAACAAGGTGGGCCGCGGAACAAGTGATGTTCGCCCTCTGGGACGGTTCACGCATCCGTCGATGCACCACGAGCGGCGACGGCTGCAGCCACGCTGATCTCGGCCAGAGCATGTGCCCATGCTCTGGCGGGAACGATGAGACATCGTACGGAGAGATCGTGAGGGAGTTGCGGCACGCCATCAACCACGACCCAGCTCCGCTGTTCGGTGGTCTCGCCAGGAAGATGGCGGCCTTCTCCTCGCACCACCGGTTCGAGGATGCGGCTGCGGTACGCGACCGGTGGGATGCACTCGCCAGGACGCTCGAGCGCCAGAGGGCATGGCGAGCGCTTTGGGAGGCTGGCACGATCACCGCAAGAGAGTCCACGGGAGTCACTCTCCGTATCCAACACGGATCGATGGACGCATGCTGGACGGACAGGGAACAGGAACCCCTGCCCACGCCGTCGCAAGATCGAGCGGACGCCTCGCTCCCCTCGTCCATGCTCGACCACGACGAGGCAGTCCTACTGTGGAAGTGGCTCGAGCGAGATGGCGTGACACTTGTCGATGTGGCCGGCACGCTCGCGCTTCCAGCGGCACCGGTGCAGGATTCGGGCGTCGTTCAGGCGACCTCGGTCCCCGCCTCGACTGGTTGGTCGGGCCGGAGCAGCACCACGCCGCCGTCCGTCATCGCACCGATGACGAGAACCTCCGAGACAAAGCCACCGACCTTCATCGCTGGGAGTCCGGTCGCCGCGACGACCTGAGTGCCGACCAATGCATCAGGTTCGTACAGATCGGTGATCTGTGCGGAGGAACGCTTGATTCCCTCAGCACCGAAGTCGATCCAAATCGCGAACGCAGGATCGCGAGCCTTGTCGTTGCGCTCGCAACGCACAACGGTTCCGATTCGGAGGTCGAGCGAGACAAAGTCGGCGAACGTTGAGGTGGTCATGAGGAGGGAATCTATTACGTTCGCATACCGATGTGCGTTCCCGTTCCTGGAAAGCACTGCAGATCCCATGTAGTTCGCCTATTCCGGACCACCTTTGACAGCGAATCGTCGATCCCTTCTTTGGATTACCCGATGGTCGCACGGCTTGCCGCCAGGCCCATCGCTGGCAGGGACTAGTCACCTAGTTGACCACAGAGTGACACTTTACCGCCACTCTCCGTGTCCGATACTATCTCCAGAGGTCAATACACGCGGTGCACGAGATGCCGCGAAGGTGAAAGAAGACGCAATGGCACATACATGGATTACCCAAGAAGGGCCGATACGAAGGATCGTGTCTGCCACGTTGGCGGCTCTGCTCGCATTCACCTTGGTCGTGATCCTGCCGGTCGCGGGAGAACTCAACCCCGCGCTCGCTGCCGATTTC
>CAXMSN010000053.1:0-6090 GCA_964196275.1 uncultured Kiloniellales bacterium
GATTGGATTTCGGACCACGCTGATCTGACAAGTGGGCGACAATCATGGGTTGTTGCCCGTTCCTCGGTCGTTCATTAAATGACACGTCCCCTACCTTTCGAAATCATGGCCAGTACACGCAGACACTTCACGTTCCTCACAACCGTCGTGCTGGCACTCGCCATCTTGGCAACGGCGTGCACATCATCTGACGGCGATGCAGCCGGTGCGCATCAAGTGGGCACCTCTGACGCTGAACTGGCCCCTGCTTTCGCTGTACCAACCGAGAGCGGTGAAATCTTCAACCTCGACGAACACCTTGCCAACGACGGGAGGCCAGTCTTCCTCAACTTCTGGGCTTCCTGGTGCTTCCCATGCCGAGAAGAGATGCCGGCGATCGATAGAGCGTCTCAAGCACACCCCGAAGTCCTCTTCATCGGCGTGGATATTCGGGACCCCAGCAGGTCCGACGCCGAGGACTTTCTCGATGTAATCAACATCTCCTACCTCATCGGGTTCGACGACGACGACGCCGTTGACAACGAGTACCGACCGCTCGGCCTGCCGGCTTCCTACATCATCTCTTCAGAGGGCGTCATCCTCGAGCGTATCTTCGGAGTGGTGACGGAAGCGGACCTCGCAGAGAAGTTCGCCACGCACTTCGGCTAGCGCTCAGATGGTCACGACCGTTCCGCCCGACCGCTAACTTCACCCGTTCGCACCTCAGAGGACCGACGCGTGGCAACTGAATCAGGCATAGCCATGCGCGGTGGCTTCAAAGCAGTCTCCCCCATTCTGCTCGGCGTCATCCCGTTTGGACTCATCTTCGGTGCGTCGGCTGCGGCATCAGATGTAGATCAGTTGGCTGCATGGGCCTCATCGTTCGTGATCTTCGCCGGCGCAAGCCAACTTGCGATCGTCGAGGTGATGGGGAGCGGCGGTGCGGCAGTCACAGCTCTCTTCACGGCGATCATCATCAACTCCCGCCATCTGATGTACTCGGCAGACATGGGGAGATACACGACTCGCGAGTCGCTTGGCCGAAGAGCGGGAATCGGTTACCTCTTGACCGACCAGGCGTATCTGGTGTCATCGACGAGATTCCCAAAACCGGATACGAGCAAAGGTGTCATTCCGTACTATTTCGGAGCAGCGCTCACGTTGTGGACGACCTGGCAGATCGTGACGACCGCTGGATTCTTCCTCGGAAGCGTGATTCCCGATTCTTGGTCGCTGGAGTTTGCGATTCCGTTGACCTTTCTTGCGTTGTTGATCATCGCCGTGAGAACCAAGCCAGCACTCGTAGCTGCGATCGCGGGCGGCATCGTTGCGGTCGGAGCGATCGACTTGCCATACGGCATTGGCCTCATGGCTGGAGCTGTCGCGGGCATCGCTGCAGGCATGATTTCAGAACGGTGGCTCGCATGACCATGTGGATGGTCGTCATCCTCGCTGGGATCGCGACGTTTGCGATGAGGTTCGTGTTCATCGCACTGTTCAAGAGGATCGCGGTACCTCCGGTGCTCGAACGTGGGCTCAGGTACGTCGCTCCGGCTGTCCTCGCAGCGATCACTGTTCCAGCGCTCGTGGCGCCTGGCCACGTGTGGGATCCGCTGAACCCGTTCCTCCCCGCCGCTCTGATCGGAGGCGTTGCCGCGTGGCGCACGAAGAGCATCGGTGCCGCGATCGCCGTCGGCCTTCCGGCATTGTGGATCATCAACTGGATCGCTTGACGCTCAGCGACCCTTCCATTCGGCCTCACGCTTCTCGACAAACGCACCTACGCCCTCGCCTGCGTCCTCCGTCAGCGCAGTAGCCGTCAGCCCGATGTGGAGGTGGTCCAGCGCCGAGTCCATGTCCATGCCGGCGACTGCATAGAAGGATTCCTTACCGAGGGCCAGCGCTGCCGAAGATTTCGAGAGCAGCGTGTCCACAGCCTCACCAACAGCCTCATCCAGTGCTTCGTCTGAAACCACACGCGACACGATTCCGAGTTTCAGCGCATCGTCAGCGCTGATGATCCGACCGGTCATCATCATCTCAAGCAGCGTCCGCCGAGAAACCATCGGGAGCAGAACGGCCGAGATCATCATCGGCCAGAGCCCAAGGTCGATCTCCGGCGTTCCGAACTTCGCGGTTTCGGAAGCAACGACGATGTCGCATGCCGCCGCCACCCCAAACCCGCCTCCGAACGCCACACCGTTGACACGACCGACGATCGGCTTCGGGTTGCGGTGCATCGCTCGGAACATGTCGGCCAGCGCACCTCGAGCCTCGTGACCCGGCAGTGGGTCATCGACGAATCCGCTCTTGAGATCGCCTCCGGCAGAGAAAGCCTTCTCGCCTGCCCCTGTGATGACCACGACGCGCACCGCGTCGTCGGTCGCAGATCGTTTGATCGCCTGCTCGAGAGAAGCCATCTCTGCGTTCGACAGAGGGTTCCTTCGCTTCGGGTCGTCGATCGTGATCGTCGCGACGTCGCCCATCACTTCGTAGTTGATCACGATATCTCCCGCCTGTCCGATGACCCTGCCACGGTAGCGAATTCAGACAGCATCGTCGCATGCCAAAGTCGGTGTCGAGGCTATCGTGGCCACATGCCGTGGATGCTGCTTGTCATCGCCATCTCAGTCGCCGTCGGGCTTCTCCGAGGTGGCAAACTGAGGAACCTGACCGAAATCCGAGTGACCCTGTGGTGGCTCCTCCCACTCGGGTTCCTCCTCCTGGCCGCGTCAGCATTCGTCCCCGCCGACATGCATGAACTCGCGGTCGCTCTCATTCTGACCTCGTACCTGCCCCTCTTGCTGTTCGTGTGGCTCAACCGTGATCTCGCCGGCATCTGGATCGCGGGACTTGGCATCCTCATGAACTTCACGGTGATCCTCGCGAACGAGGGAATGCCCGTCTTGGAGGCTGCCGCCGAGATAGCCGGCGGGAGCGGGGACCTCATCCTCACCGCCAAGCATGTGCTGCTCACACCAGCGACCAGACTGCCCTTCCTCGGCGACGTCATTCCGCTACCCGGCGCCGTGCTGTCGCTCGGCGACGTCTTTCTTGCGATCGGCGTGGGAGCCTTCCTCGAAGACCAGATCCGCCAACCGTTGACCTTGTTCTCGCACGGAGCGCACGGAACTCCAGGGTCCGCCTCGGAGTAGCCACGGGTGGCTTCTAGTACGGGATCTCAGCCCTGAACACGAGGACCCGGCGTAGCGACGCGGCCACGTGGGGGTCGTACTCGTACGCTGATCCCTGATGAATGCGCTCAAGGGCCTCGATGGCCGAAAGGCCTTCTTCGTCCCTTGCCTGATCGTACGCGCTTGCGATCTTGATGATCTTCGATGCTACGGGAACGTCCGGATCCGACTCGATCCCCGGGGACCGATATGGTCGATACTGCTGTGCGACCAGATTGCTGACGTTCTGGAGATGCGGAGCCTCCGCGACGATCTGGGCCCCCCATCGTGCGATGTCCTCGTCCGTGAAACCCGCCTTGACGATCGCTGGCTCGTTGAGTGTGATCCTCCCGACGTCGTGCATCAACGCCGCATACTCAAGTTCGATCACACGGTTGGGATGGAGGCCCATCTCCTGTGCGATCGCTACAGAAAGATCTGCTGTTCGTGACGAGTGACCAGCAGGAGCGAGGCCAGCCACTTCAGGAATCTGGGCGAGTGCACGGATCGTCTGACCGTAGGTGACCTTGGTTGAGTGGTATCGCTCAAAGGCAAGGTGACCGAACGCGTATGGCAACACGGCCACCGCGACCGCCCAGATGCCCATGAGAGGCCAGGTGAGCCCGAACAATGTTCCTGCAGCGAAGATGGACACGACCACTGCCCAGTCCTCAAGCGCAAGCAGCCACAGATAGCGACCGGCAAGGTCACTGCGCTCAAGTCCGACGAATGCGGCCACGAGTGCACGGACGATGAACCACACGATGCCAGCGGAGAGAACGGCGGCGACGATCGTCCACGACGAATCGAGGGCTCCGGTGGACGTGATGCCCTCGTGCGCCGCCAGATACACGAACGAGTACGTCACCATCCCGACCGCATCGGTGAGGAAGTCTCCGTCTGTTCGCTCGATCCGGATTGAGAATCGGCGCTCCACAAGCCCGGTCGCGGCCAAGCCCAGGCATACGGCGGCACCCAGCGCCATCACGTCCGACATCAAAATGGACGCCGCGACCGCGGCACCGATGCCCAAGCTGAGACGAGATCCGGACGGTGCAGGGACCGTGATGATCGATACGGCTGCAATGATCGTTGCCCACGCGAGGACCGGCACGATCCAGGCGATGGCATCCGACTGTGCTGAGGCGAGACCGCTTGCGGTAAAGGCGATGGCTCCCACGATGAGGGCGAGCCATGCGACCACACTGAGAGTCTTCAATCGGAGTTCAGCCATGAGCCCTCCCAGCGTCCCCGATGCTCCCATCTGCACGGAACTGATCCGTGGTCTCCGAACTGCCGCTCGCACGCTCGCCAGCGCCACCGGCTCCGCGCTCAGCCCTTCGGCGGGCTTCGTTCTCCGTCAATTCGACGGGCGATCCGTATCGCTCACCAGATGCGGTCAGAGCTTCGATGAAGGACTCCACGATCTCGGGGTCGAACTGGGTGCCGCCGTGCCTCCGCAGTTCCGCGAACGCGTACTCCTGGGACAGGGCAACACGGTACGAACGCGTTGAGGTCATGGCATCGAAGGAGTCGGCAACAGCAAGGATCCTTGCTTCGAGGGAAGGGGTCTGCCCCTCTTCTCCGGATGATCCGTGGTACCCCTTCCCGTCGTAGTGGGCATGATGATTGGATGCGATCTCGACCATCGGACGGAGAAATTCCACCTCGGACAGGAGGTCTTCCACGTGGTGCACGTGGCCCTGCATCTCCTCGTACTCGTCGTCCGTGAGCCGCGCCTTCTTCCTTATCACTTCTCTCGGCACCGCAAGCTTGCCAACGTCATGGATGAGCGCTGCCCAACGAAGCCGCTCAAGCTGTGTTCCGTTGAAACCGACATGCTGGCCGATCATGTTCGAGAAGTAGGCAACACGCTCCGTGTGGCCGCGGGTATACAGATCTTTGGCCTCAAGCGCCTTGATGAATCCGGCGAGCGTCGAGAGTTGCGCTTCCCTGAGCCCTGCGTATGACTCGAACGCCATGTACCCGGTGAAGAACACGATCGCAATGAGGGGCAGCGATGCGGGGCCGACAAGCAGATAGGTCGCTCCGAGCAGACCACCGAGGAAACCCATCCCGACGTCCGGAATGACGAGTTGCCCCATGTTCGACCAGGCGTTCATGTTCTTCTGCCCATAGACGCGGCCAACGATGAACATCACGAGCCGAAGATTGACGATGCCGTGAATCACTGCCGCAAGACCTGAGGAAAGTGCGATCAAGCCCACCATGGCAGTCGAGACCGTCCATTCGCCATCGGCCTCACTGATCCGCGTCATCAGATAGGCGAGAACCGCCGTCGAGATAGCGATCGAAGCGATCAGCTGACCGAAGTTCACAGATGGCTGGAACCATCGACGTTCGCGGATGTCGTCGGGTGTCAGAATCGCCAACGCCGCCATCGTTGTCGTTCCGAGAACCGCCGACTCCGGTCCGAAGGCAACGGCGGCGGTCATGATGACCATCATCGATGGGCTGGCGTAGAGCTTGTCGTTCACCTCCACGGAGTTCCACTCGAAGAAGACGAATGCACCTGCAAACGCCGCCCACAGCCAGAGTGGTCTTGGGAAGCTTTGGACGCTGAAGAGAACGGCAACAATGGCAATGCCTATCGCCACGAAGGCGATCGCAAGCCTCTTCTTTTCTCGCTCCTGGCGTACCAGTTCGTCCTGGAACATCGTGTCCCTCTGTCCACGAACGGGAGGGCAATGGCAAACCTGGGTCACTCAGTTATCCGACTCTGAAAGTTGCGGCTCCAGCCAAAAGGGCTGTAACCAGGGTTCCAAGGGTCAACGCGAGCTTAACAATGCTGCTCTTCACGATGAATCTCCAGATTTCGTTCCTCGTCACCAACATCTAATCGTTGGGTCAGGGATGCGTAATCGCTTCGCTGGAGTATTTCGTTACAAGCGTCCCAGGTTGTGCCACCACCTCCATC
>CAXMSN010000054.1:0-9644 GCA_964196275.1 uncultured Kiloniellales bacterium
CGCGTAAGCTGAATCACAACAAGGAGGGTCAATGTACGGAAGCATCTACGCAGCACTTCCCGCGTCAGACATAGATCGGGCAAGGGCTTGGTACGCCAAGACGTTCGGAATCGAGCCAATCGAAGTCGCGGACGACGGTGGCCTGTTGTACGAATGGGGACAGTCACGGTTGCTGGTGTACCCATCAGGGTCCGCCGGAACGAACCAGGCGACGGCAGCTGGAATCATCGTCGCCGATTTCGACGCAGCCGCCAACGAACTTCGAGCCAACGGCGTCGAGTTCATCACCTACGACCTCGGCGATGAGTTCCCGATGGTCGACGGCATCGCCACGATGCCAGATGGGAGAAAGGCCGCCTGGTTCAGCGACTCCGAAGGCAACCTCATCTCCCTATTCCTGGACATGCAGTAACAGAAGACAAACCACCACGGACCAGCATCTCCGTCCCCCTTTCAAGGGGGACGGGCGAGCGAAGCGAGCCACGGGGATGTCTGAGGTCTGTTGTCTGTTGTCTGTGAGCGAGCGGAGCGAGCGACTACCAGTGGTGGTGCATCCAGACGTTTGGTTCCACGTAAACGGCGTGGTTGTGTTCAACATCGACGTGGACAGGTGAGAGCGCACCGGGGACGATGATGGGTCCCGTCTTGTCAAACGGGAGATCTGTCCATTCCCTCCACTCACCGAGCGTGCCCCCGATCAACATCGCCGTTGGGCAGACGCCCTTGTACTCGGCTCCCAACCGGGCATGGACCCGTAACCACGGGTCTTCAGGCAGGCCGTCGTCGCGCATGCGCGTTGCGTACTCGTCCATCGGGGTGTTCGGCTCGTTGTGCTTCTGGGATGGGCGAACCGGAATGTAGAGATCGTTGAAGCCATGGCGAGACGAGATCTTGGTCATCGTCTTCAGCATCTCGGCAGCAAGACCTTGCCCTTGGTACTCCGAACTGATGGTGACCTCGAGGCCACCAACCACCGTTGGATCCCGGCCCTTCAGATCGTCGACGAACGACCAGTAGATGATCGCATCCCACCCGCTTGGCGGAAGGTGTGGCCTTCCGACGTCTTCGCCGAACGCAAACGGCGCACAATGGCCCCTCGCAGCCACGGTTTCGCCGTCGAGCGCGAGCACCGTCCAGTCGCCCCATGCCTCCAGCAGTCGGGAGAAGTAGAAGTCGGCGACGAGATCTTGGAGCATGAACTCCGGCCACTCGTCAGTGAGATCCCACATCTTCTCGATGAGGTCTGGCCGATCAGACAGCGTGACGAATTCCATCCCGCGAGCGTACCTCAGATCGGCACACCCACGGCAGGGGTATCACGCATCGAATGCCCATTCCCCATTTGCGATGATCGCCTCCTCACGTCCGTCCCCGGTCAGACCGAAGACGTTCAACTCGTCGGATCCGACGACGAAATCGACGTGAACACTGCTGTGGTTGATGCCTGCCTGCTCCTGCTCTTCCGGTGACATATCGACGCCACCCTGCACACACGTGGGGTAGGCACGGCCGATCGCGATATGACACGCATCGTTCTCGTCGTAGAGCGTCTGGCTCCAGACCAGGCCCTCTCTGGCGACCGCGCTCGATTGCGGGACCATGGCAGCCTCGCCCATCCGGACCGATCCCGGATCTGTTGCCAACAGTTCGTCGAGAACATCCTGACCTTGGACCGCAGTCGCCCCTACCACGACACCGTCCGACACCTCGAACGAGAAGTCATCCACCAGATTCCCGAACAGACTCAGAGGCTTCGTCGCTCGGACGGTGCCGTCAACCTTCAGTCGGTGCGGGATGGTGAATACCTCTTCGGTGGGGAGGTTGGGTGCGAAGGTACGGCCACTCGGAGATGTCACCGATCCGCCCTCCCACAGTACGCCTTCAGGCAGGCCCATCGTGAGATCGGTGCCCGGCCCTTCGTAACGCAATCCTGTGTACTCACGACCTGAGAGATAGTTGGCTCTGGAGCCGAGGTCCGCAAGGTGCTTGCGCCACGACTCAACGGGATCATCCGAATCGATACGGCAAGCCCGGAATATAGCATTCCACAGCTTTTCGACAGCATCGTCCTCCGGAACGTCGGGGAATACCTTGGCTGCCCATGCTGGTGAGGCCGCGGCGATGATCGACCACTTCACCTGCATCGCCCCCATCGCCTTGAAGACCGGGTCGAGGAACTCGCCGTTGACCCTCTGGTACTGCCCGATTTTTGCCAGGTCCTGCCCGGCCATCGCGGCAGGATCCGACGCCATGACGCTCATGATCTGGTCGCCAAGCTCGTATGCCTTGAGCAAGAAGTTGCTTCCGCTGCTTATGGCTTCAGCAGCCTCAGCCGAGCCGTGGCTGAAGCGGGCTCGCGACGAGGCATCGTCTGCCCATAGAACATCGACATTGACGGCACCAGCCGCATAGGCCTGCTCGACGATGACTCTCGTAAGATCGAGCGCCTCGACGGACGACCGGATCAGGAGCCGTTCTCCCTCCTCCAACCCGATACCAACGCGAACCGCGACATCTGCGTACTTGGCGAGTAGATCTTCAGACGGCATTCCACACCTCTCTCAGTAGGAGACGGACACTACAGAGAGCCTCTCGAACCAACCAACGCTGGCCCCGCTACTCAACCGTCACGCTCTTGGCCAGGTTCCTCGGCTGATCGATATCGTGGCCACGCATACGAGCCACGTGGTAGGCGAGGAGCTGGAGAGGAACAACCGCAGCAACGGGTGCAAGCAGGTCCTCCATGTCTGGGATCCGCAGCACCATGTCGGCGTGGGCACCGATCTCCGTGTCAGAGTCATAGGCCACGGCGATGATCATTCCACCGCGTGCCTTGACCTCCTGCACGGCGGAGATGACCTTGTCATATACAGCACGCTGGGTGAGGAGCACGACGACAGGCACGCCATCGGTGATGAGAGCCAACGTTCCGTGCTTCAACTCCCCCGCCGGCATGGCCTCAGAATGCAGATACGAGATCTCCTTGAGCTTCAGCGAGCCCTCCATCGCTATCGCATAGTCAAGCCCCCTTCCGATGAAGTAGACATCGTCAGCGTCCACGATGGCTTCTGCAGCCGCGATCGCCTCATCCTCCCGCTGCAGCACTTCTTCAAGTGCAGCCGGCATGAGATGCAATCCGTGGGCGACGCTTGCGGCCAACTCCGAATCGACGGTTCCACGAGCAGCGCCTATCCGCAGCGCAAGGAGGTATTGGGCGATGAGCATCGCCATGTACGCCTTGGTGGAAGCGACCGAGATCTCGGGACCTGCTCGCGTGTAGAGGATGTCGTCGGCATATCTGGAAAGCGTCGACCCGACGACATTGGTGATCGCGAGCATCCGGGAATCGTGATCAACCGCCAACCGAGCAGCGGCAAGCGTGTCGGCCGTCTCCCCGGATTGTGAGATGGCGATTGTCAGCTCGTTCGGGCCGATAATCGGATCCGCGTACCGAAGCTCATGTGCGTACTCCACGTTCGCCGGAAGCCTCAGCACCCGGCGGAAGATCTCCTGGCCGATGAGCCCCGCATGGAACGCGGTGCCACAGGCTGTGATCCAAACCCGATCGATTGAGGCCGCATAATCGTCGTCGAACCCGACGTCCTCAAGCCACACCGTTCCGTCAGCATCAAGCCGACTCGCAAGCGTCTCGTTCACGACGGATGGCTGCTCGCGGATCTCCTTGAGCATGAAATGGTCGTACCCGCCCTTCTCGGCCTGCTGTGCGTCCCAATCGATGTGGACGACGTCACGGTCAACGGGCTCACCCGCAATGGTCTCGACGGTGGCGCCATCTTCGGTCACGATGACGATCTCATCGTCCTCGATGATCATGAAGTCCCTGGTGTGGTGCAACACAGCAGGGATGTCGGAGGCCAGGAACGTTTCCCCATCTCCGAGTCCCACGACGAGTGGGCTTATCTTGCGCACCGCAACGATCTTGCGCGGCTCACGCTTCGACATGGCCACCATCGCGTACGCACCCTCGGAAAGCGCGACCGTTCTTCGTACCGCCTCCACAAGATCGCCGTCGTATTCACGAGCGAGAAGGTGGGCCAGGATCTCCGAATCGGTGTCGCTCTTGAACTCGGCTCCACCGGACGCGAGTTCGTCCTTCAGCCTCTGGAAGTTCTCGATGATCCCGTTATGGACAACTACGAACTCACCGGACGGATCCGTGTGGGGATGCGCATTCGCATCGGTAGGGGCCCCGTGGGTGGCCCACCGGGTGTGTCCGATACCGATCGAGCCCTCCGGAGGATCCGATTCGAGGAGGGCCTCCAGGTTCTTGATCTTGCCCTGAGCCTTGCGAACGTTGATGGACCCGTTCGTCACGGCGATACCTGCCGAGTCGTAGCCGCGGTATTCGAGTCGCCGCAAGCCATCCACCAGTATCGGGCCCGCTTGCTTGGGGCCGACATATCCCATGATTCCGCACACGCGCGCAGTCTCCTCTCGTAACGACGGGAGATACGACGGTGTGGGTCTCCCCAATCACATCGGTCTGGTCTCTGTCCCCGAGATCACTCCCGGGTTTTGTGCCAGACCGTCACGACCGTGAACGGCCGAGAGGGCATCCGCCGAACGATTCGATACTCCCTCTTCCTCGTCGCCTCGGATATCCGAGGGCTGGCGCTATCTGAGGCGCATCTCCGCGTCTGGTTCAGTTGTAGGAAGAAGCATAGGAGATACAGCAAGATGTCGGAGATCCGTATTACGTGGTCGTACTACGTAATACGTACAACCAGATCAGTCGGCTCAGCCTTGCGCGGATGTGACGACATCGGCGATGGATGTTGCAACGTCCATCGCCTCGGATGCGGTTGGTGCTTCGACCATCACGCGGATCAGTGGCTCCGTTCCCGAAGGGCGGACGAGTACGCGGCCCCTTGAGCCGAGCAGTCGCTTTCCGTTCGCAACTGCGGCTGAGATGTCGTCGTTCGTCTCCCAACCCTCCTTCGATGCGACTCGGACGTTGGTGAGGACCTGTGGAAGTTCATGCATGATCGACCTCAGTTCACGAAGTTCGCTACCGGTCGCGGCCATGACCTCCATGAGGCGAAGTGCCGTCCTGAGCCCGTCACCTGTCGAGCGGTCCTCAAGCAGGATGTGGCCGGATTGCTCGCCACCGACAACTGCCTTGGATCGACGCATCTCCTCGACGACGTAGCGGTCGCCGACCGGTGTCACCACAACATCTATGCCAAGGCGTTTCATGGCCTGGTGGAACCCGAGGTTCGACATGACCGTCGCAACGACCGTGTCCTTGTTGAGCTTTCCCCGATCGTGTTGCCACTTGGCGAAGATGGCCATGATCACGTCCCCGTTGCACACCTCGCCGTCCTCATCGACAGCGATCAGCCGATCTGCGTCTCCGTCGAACGCGAGGCCAACTCGTCCGCCAGCCCTCTTTGCGACGGCCTCGGGGTGCATTGCTCCGACGCCGAGGTTGATGTTCATGCCATCGGGTGTGTCGGCTACCACTTCCACAGTGGCACCGATTCGCTCGAACAAGGCGGGTGCCGCAGCGAAGGCCGCTCCGTTTGCGCAATCGACGACGAACTCGAGGCCTCGCATCGAATACTCGACCGTCTGGGCGATCTTGTTGATGTAGCGTTCCACCGAATCGGTCATCTGCGTCTGAATGCCGACGCCGGCAGCCACCGGAGTCGAAACGGGACTTGTTGAGTAGTAGCGGCTCTCGATCGCCGCCTCGCGTTCATCCGAGAGCTTGGCGCCGTCCTGTCCGAAGAACTTGATCCCGTTGTCGTCAGCAGGGTTGTGCGAAGCGGACACCATGATGCCGAAGTGCGCACCCGTGTCTCTCGCGAGCCGCGACACCGCACCTACAGGAATGATCCCAAGGTCGACGGTATCGACGCCCACAGAGTTGAAGCCCGCAGCCACTGCAGAGGCGAGCATCGGGCCAGACCGACGGGTATCTCGACCTATGACGACGTGGCCATCCACGCCTTCGCCAGCTGCACGCGCAAGAGCGAACGCGACCTGAGGGGTCAGTTCCGAGTTGGCCTGCCCTCGAACACCATCGGTGCCGAACAAGCCTTGTTTGCCGTTATCCATGCGCTTTGCCCCCAACCGGGTTCACACCCGACGAGTACGTTACCGCTTGGTGAACTGAGGTGCGCGGCGAGCCTTGCGGAGGCCGTACTTCTTGCGCTCGACCTTGCGTGAATCGCGAGTGAGCATCCCTTCCTTTTTCAAGGCAGGGCGAAGTTCGATGTCGATGGCGATCAGCCCACGTGCGATACCGAGTCGAAGCGCATCGCTTTGACCCGTCGTCCCGCCTCCGTGAAGCGTGGCTTCGATGTCATAGCGGCCCTCGAGGTCTGTGACCTTGAAAGCCTCAACGACTCTGCGGCGCAGGGCAGGATCGGGGAAATAGTCCTCAAGCGTGCGACCGTTGAGCTTGTACTGCCCGTCCCCGTCGTAGAAACGAACACGGGCAACGGAGCTCTTGCGGCGGCCGGTTGTCTGGACGAGCGGCTTGGGGTTGGCCATCAGGCTTCAACCTTTCGGTACTTGAGGGTGATCTGCTCAGGCTTCTGAGCAGAATGAGGATGGTCGGGGCCCGCGTACACCTTGAGCTTCCGATAGATCTGACGGCCGAGGCGGTTCTTGGGAAGCATCCCACGGATGGAACCCTCGACAAGACGCTCTGGGTGGTTTGCACGGACCCTTGCGAACGAGTCTGCACGAAGCCCGCCGGGGTACCCGGAGTGGCTGTAGTAGATCTTGTCCGTTTCCTTGTTTCCCGAGACGTAGACCTTGTCCGCATTGAGCACGATGACGAAGTCGCCACCGTCCATGTGAGGTGCGTACGTCGGCTTGTGCTTGCCACGCAGAATTTGTGCAACCTCGGTTGACAGACGGCCAAGTGGCACATCTGCAGCATCGATCACGTACCACGAACGTTTGATGTCATCAGGCGTCGGTGAGAACGTTCTTTGCAGCTTTGGCTTCACGGGCAACAACCCCTCGGAGGCGTCAAGAAAGGACCCCCGGTTGGGGGCGAGGGCATATGGTATCGAACGATGTCGCCAATCGGCAGCCGATTTCAGGGATTCGGCGCGTTCCCCCGCCGTCCCCGTGCAGCCGGGCCAGCAGCGCTTGTCTGTCTACTCTTCCGCTCATGTCCGTACAGCTTTCCGACATCCACGACGCCCCGAACGAGCCGGGCCGCCTCGCCAAGATTCACTCGTCGAAACACCGGCAGCTGCTCGAACATCGACAGATGGCGAGGGCTTATGTCCTGTGTTTCGAATCCACCAATCGACGTTCGTACTGTCCCGCGCCAGACTGGGTGAAGCCCACCTTTTCCAAGTACCGGGTGAACGTCTTGGTTCGAGCTATCCCTGTGATCACGGTGATGTTCTTGTCTGTGAAGTATGGGGCGTTGGAGTCGTAGAGGAACCTGCCCGTCCGATAGTCCTGGAAGCGAGGTATCGCGTAGTCCAGCCTGATCTCCATCGCACCCGCTCGGACCGATCCCACCATTGCCATCGCCGGTTGCATATCCCTGAGAACAAGAAGCGTGAGATCAGTGCCGGCAACCTCACCGTTCCAGTCAGGCTGGCTGAGGAGTATGTCGTCGTGATGGAATCGCAGGAATTCCTCGAGATATCGCGAGTCCGGACGTATCTCGAGCAGGTAGAACCACTCGGTGATCTGATTCGCCCGCCACAAGAACGTCGCGTTGATAACGATGATCACGAGATTCGTGATGATGATGGGGACCGATCCGATCAACAGACCGTAGATCAGGAATGTGGCTGAGCCCATGAGGCCGATGACACGCAGACGCAGAATGCGTGTCATGAGCAGTGACACCACAACGAGCAAAGAGCCCAGATAGCCGACAGCTTCAATCATGCGAGCGCGGCCACCATCATTCGGCCCACTTTGGGCGTGGGATAGGTTCGCGGTCGTAGGCAACGGCGACGAGAGCGAGGCCGTTCGGTGGGGCGAGGACACCTTTGACGATGTCTCGGTCCTTGCCGGAGATGATGCCGGAGATTTCCTCTGCTGCTCGGTCACCCAGCCCTACCTCTACGCAGAGTGCCACGATGGATCGGACCATCTGGTGGCAGAACGCGTGTGCGCCGATCGACAGGTCCAGCCGATCGGTCTTCCGTCTCCACCTGGCCCAAACGACGGTGCGAGTTGTCGACTTGTCCTCGAACTTGCGGCAGAGGGCAGCGAAATCATGTTCACCGACGAACTGGCCTACGGCCTCGTTCATCAGGCCGACATCGAGTGGCTGGGTCACCGTCCACATGGTCCTGGCGGAGAGCGGGTCGTGCACAGGCGCGTTGAGGATCTGATATCGGTACGCCCTCCCCGTCGCGGAGAAACGGGCGTGAAACTTCTCGTCAACGATCGTCAGGGACCTCGCGGCGATCTCAGGGCCGAGCTGCTTGTTGAGGGAGCGGAGTACCCGAGCGGTGTCGAGGTCCGTGCACACGAAGGACACGACCTGGCTTGAGGCGTGGACCCCCTTGTCCGTCCGGCCGGCAACGTACGTAACGGCATCGCCGGTGTGCGGACTCAGTGCGTCCTCGAGCGCGCCTTGGACGGTGCGAACGTTCGGTTGCTTTGCGTACCCGTAGAAGCCAGATCCGTCGTAGGCAATGTCGAGCCGATAGTTCGGCACCTAGAAGAGCCGGAACGACGACAAGATCGACTGGATGATGATCACAAGTACGAAACCGCCCACGGCCGCAAGGAACGCCTTGGCTATCGGAAGATCAGCTACGTACAGAACGCCATTTGCGACCACGACCACGAACCAGGCACCTCCGACGAGGAGAGCAAGCGAGAAACTGTTGGGCAGGAGGAGATTCGTAGCGATCAGCACCAAGAGCGTCGGGTAGGCGAAACCCGTAATGCGAAGCATCGTTGGAAACGATCCCTCGCCATCGAACAGATACCGGACGATCGCGTAGGTCGCTCCGGTGTAGATCAACCAGAAGAAGACTGCAGAGATGAGCGCGGAGATCAGCCTGAGGGGGTTGAACAGCACGTCGACGACCGACGATCCCGTCCCGAGCATGATGAGGATCTGCGTGCCAGCTACGAGGATCGCGGCATCACCCGTTGCACGGTCGTTGAAGTCCATCCACACGAAAGCATCGCGTTCGAGCTTTATCGTTTGAAGAAGCCGTTGGAATACGACGCCCACCGGTGGTCACCCCTAGTTGAAGCAGTATCGGGAGGTTAGGTACAGACGACAGACAACAGACGACGGACCACAGATCACAGATCACAGACGAGATTGCTTCCGTCCTCCTTTCAAGGGGGACGGGCGAGCAGAGCGTGCCAGGGGGATGTTGCAGGTCGGACCTCGGAAGCTACCTCACTTGTCCTTCAGGCCGCGTACACCGTTGAAGACCGCTTCGTCGACGTCGTAATCGGCTAGCTCCTCAAGTGGCACCCATCGGGCGTCGAGGACCTCGTCGATAGGTCCCAGCAGGACCGTCTGTGCTATGAAGCCGAGAGCCAGATCGATGTGCACGTGTTCAGGCTCGATCCCCCGAGCCGGGATCTGGTGAGCGTCGATGCGAGCAAGGTCCGTACCGGCTCTCGTCATGGCCTCAAGACCGGTCTCCTCAGCTATCTCACGTCGT
>CAXMSN010000055.1:0-32531 GCA_964196275.1 uncultured Kiloniellales bacterium
TGCCGCATATGCGCTTCCGTTTCGATCAACGCTTGACCTAGGGGTGTTCCCCGATAGTCGCCATCGAAGCGGCCCGATACGTTGGCTACACGAACTAACACCTGGGGGTGTCACATGGAAGCGTACGGTTTCTACCTAGTCCTGTTCTTGCTGTTCATCGTTTTCGTGGTGGGCGGAATCGGATCGATCATCTACTTCCTGGCTTCGGAAGGGTCGCGTCGAGAAGCGAGTGAGGAGCGGATCTCCCGGATGCGAGGTGACTCATCGATCAATTCGTAGGCGCGGTGATAGGGCTCGGCATCTGCGTTGTGCTCGGCGTCATCGCCTCTCTCGGCGTTGACGCCTGGAGCCTGTAGACGCCGCTACTCGACCTAGCGGAATCTTGGGACACCCGCCACAAGTATCGATCAGGCACTTATGCGCTCAATCCAGCCGGAAGACCGATCACGGCTCGGTAAGTTGATTCTGGTAGTGCGTATGAGGTCTGGAGCGAGCGCAGCGAGCGACTAGAACGCTTCGTCTGGGAAGTCCATGAGCCAGCCGTCTTCGGCCTGTGCAGCCGTGGTGCGTTGAGCGATCTTCGGGAGTGCGTCGTTCACGAAGAATCTGGCCGACGCGATCTTCCCTGTGTAGAAAGCTACGTCATCACCGGTCGCACCATCGACTTCGCCCGCAGCGATCTCGGCATGCTCAAGAACCAGCCAGGCGATCACAACCTCCGAGAGACTCTCAAGCAACGTGTTGGTGTGGAGACCAGCCTTGTAGATCTCCGAACTGTTCTGAACCGAGCCCATCGAATACCCGACGAGCGCACCGATGTGGTTCTGAACCTGTTCGAGCGCCTGGCCGAGTGATTGTCGTTCCTCGGCGAATTCGTCCGAGCCCCCCTTGACGTACTCAAGGATGCCTTCCGTGAATCTCGTGAGCGTCTTCCCCTGATCGCGGACGATCTTGCGGAAGAACAGATCGAGCGACTGGATCGCTGTCGTCCCCTCGTACAGCGTGTCGATCTTGGCGTCCCTGATGTACTGCTCCATCGGGTAGTCCTGCGTGAATCCGCTTCCACCGAACACCTGCAGCGACGTAGCAAGCAGTTCATACGCCTTCTCGGACGAATACCCCTTCACGAGCGGAAGCAGAAGATCGTTGAGTGCAGCCCAATACGGTTCGTCAGGTTCGAGGCGCATCTTGTCGAGAGTCCATGACGTGTACATCCAGAGGGCACGAAGACCCTCGGCGTACGACTTCTGGAGCATCAGCATGCGCCGCACGTCTGGGTGTCTGATGATCTCGACACGGGGGGCTGTCTTGTCCATCGAGTGCGCAAGATCTGCCGATTGAACACGCTCCTTGGCGTAGTCCAGCGAGTTGAGGTAGCCCGTTGAAAGGGTGGCTGCAGACTTGACTCCGATCAACATCCTGGCGTCCTCGATGACGTGGAACATCTGACGGATGCCCTCGTGAACTTCGCCGACGAGATAGCCGACACATGGCTCATCGACGCCGAGCGACAACTCCGTGGTCGTGGAACCCTTGATTCCCATCTTGTGCTCAAGACCTGTCGCGTAGACACCGTTGCGTGTGCCGAGTGAGCCATCGTCGTCGAGGAGGTACTTGGGAACGATGAACATCGAAAGGCCCTTGGTGCCAGGGGGCCCACCTTCGCGGCGGGCAAGGACGAGGTGGATGATGTTCTCGTAGTAGTCGTTCTCGCCCGATGTGATGAATCGCTTCACACCCTCGAGGTGCCACGCATCCCCCTCGATATGGACTGCCTTCGCGGTCCCGGCTCCAACGTCTGAGCCAGCATCGGGCTCAGTGAGCGCCATCGTTGCGCCCCAACGACGCTCAACCATCCGGATAGCCCACTTCTGAATCTGTTCTTCGGTCCCGACTCCCGCGATCACTCGAGCCATCAACGCACCGGACGCATAGAGGAAGACGGCTGGGTTCGATCCCATGAACATCTCACCGGCTGCCCATCGGAGCGAGTCGGGCGCACCGAAGCCGCCGATCTCAGGCTCGACGCCGAGCAGGTGCCAGCCACCATCGAAGAGGGCATCAAGGCTTGCCTTGACGCTCTCGGGGAGCTTGACCTCGCCGTCAACGATCTCAAGTTCGATGCGGTCGGCATCGACGAAACTGGCAGCGAAATCCTCAACAGACAGGCGCTCTACCTCGCGGAGGGCATCCATTGCGGTGTCCTTGTCGAACGTTTCAAACGGCGCATCGCCGTAGTACTCGTCTGTCTTGAGATACTCGAAGAGGTTGAACTCGATATCTCGAAGATTCGATCGATAGTGCGACATGGTCATCACCTTTTGTGTGTGTTCGTATTTTGAGTATACCCTCAACTTTGAGTGTTCACTCTATATTGGACACAACCATCGTCTGGCATCGCTTCTTCCTTCAATCGTTATCGGCAGAAACCTCGATGAGCCCAAGCGGTCGATGCGGTACCCTGCTGCCCCGGGAGGCTCATCGTGGCTCGCTACCAAGCTGGAATCAGGACCGAGGCGCGCATCATCGATGCAACACGTTCCCTTCTCGCCGAGGGCGGCCTTGAGGCCGCAACGCTGAAGGCGATCTGCGATAGGGCCGGAGTCAAGGCGGGAAGCTTCTACAACCTCTTCGACTCCAAAGAAGAGGTTGTGATCATGGTTGTGCGAGAGGCGATCGATGCGATCGACCCGGACCCAACCGGTGCAGGCACTGACACGATCGACGATCTCGTCGCGGCGTTTGTGCGCTTCTTCGAAGAGGAACCAGAGTTGGCACGGATCTATGTGATCGCAGCCGTCACGACCGAGTCACCGGGGAGCGGCGCACGCAAGCGTTTCCTCAAACACCACAAGAGGCGGGTTGAGCGTTTCGGAGACGCCATGGCGAGAGCTGACGACACTCTCACCGACGAAACGGCCGGTATGAGGGCCGAACTGATGCTCGGCGCCCTGGACGGTCTCGCCTTCCGCTGGGCACTCGATCCCTCGTTCGAGTTCTCAAAGTACGCTCACGAAGCAGCCAGACGGCTCTGTTGATCCGTTCACTTCGAGTGAACCGTCAGCCTCGATACCGCCCTGGCTGAAGTTTTGCGGCGGATGCACGAGATTCTCTTCTCGACTGCTGATCGGCGAGAATCAGGCCGGCGAAGACCAGCACACCACCCACCACGATCCCCATTTGAAGTTGCTCGTCCAGCAGTAACAGGCCGCCCACGAGTGCGATCAGCGGGACGATGTAGCCGATCAACGAAGCGTCCGTTGCTGAGATCCTCTCGAGCAGCCAGAAGTAGATCAGGAACGGCATAAACGTCGCGGCCACGGCCATCAGGACGATGAGATACCAGCCGTTTGCGGTGAGATCGTTCGGCACACCCTCTATCGCAAACATCGCCACAAGCAGCCAGATTGATGCGAGCCCAAACTGGAGGCCCGTGATCGTCAGCGGGTGATACGACCCTGCGTTGCGCTTTGCGAATGCGGCCGCATACCCGATCGAGCCAACCGCCGTCAGGGCGAGTCCGGCGGCGAGAAGCGGCCGTCCCTCGTCGCTCAGGCCGGAGTCACCCGACAGCAAGAGGAACGCAACGCCAGCGAACGACACGAACAGCGCGGTCAACTTCTTCACCGAGAACGGTTCATCGGGAAGCATGTAGTGAGCGAACGTGCCGGTCGCCATCGGGATTAGAGCCGCAAAGAGGGCAACGAAACCAACCGACGCCTCGTCATATGCGAATGTGAACAGCACGTAGGGGATGGTCAGGTTGAACACCGATTGGACAAGGCCAAATCTGACCACGGTTGCCGTTGGTCGGGGCATTCGCTTGGCAAGCATCACAAGACCGACCAGGACAGCAGCGATCGCCGCCCTGATCGCGATCATCGTCCACGCCCCGACACCCTCATCGAAGGCGGCTCTTGTGGCGATGCCGCCAGAGGCCCAACCAAAAGCAGCGACGACCATCGCGGTCCAGTAGAGGGGGCGCATCAGTGATCGCCGCCGATCAGGCGGGCCCGGCCGCGGCCACGATGGAACACAGAACCACCAGCACGACCGTTACCGAACCGAACAGCCAACGCTCAAGTGAGTCCTTCGATGAGAAGTTCATGGCAGCGTTGATTGCCATGTAGGCGACGACCATCCACGCGAGAACTGTGAGCAGCGTCTCGTCGAGGCTGGTCTCGACGACACCGCCCCTGGCGAGCATTACCCAGCCGAAGAGCAGGAGAATCACAGATCCAGCAGCGCTGGAGGCTCGCCACTTTCCCCGAAGCGTGCCGTCGTCTTCGGCGGCACGTCCCCCGTATACATGCGCACCCCACGGGGCGCCCAAGGCAAGGGCTAGCTGGAAAAGAGCAAGGCCCGCAAACAGGGCAGCAGATAGGACAGCGACGGATTCGACCACACACTCAGACTACCGGCGGTCGGGGGTGCAATCAGAAGGGCAGGCCCACTGCTTTGCACAGGAAACGGGTGAGGTCGCTTGCCTTGAGGAAGAGCTGTGCGAGGTCGTTGTCGAAAGACGCAGACGTGACCGATTTCTGCGTCAGCCGCGAACCGGCGATGAAGCTCTTCATCCGGACATCGTCCGCATAGATGAAGTCGTCGCCATACTCCTTCGGCACCCGCTTGAGCCTGTCGTCATCCTCAACCGAGAGGTCCCAGGTGCCCGTGAACGACTTGAGCTTCGTTGCCTTCCTCCAGCCGTCGGGATCCTCGAAGATGCTGTCCCTTATCTTGCGGGCAACCTTCGCCTCCGGTCTCCACATGCCCACACCCGCAAAGCATGCACCGGGTTCGAGGTGGAGATAGAAGCCAGGAGCATGCACGTCCTTGCCGATCTCATGGCGGAACTGGATCCCCACATTCGTCTTGTATGGCGTCTTGTCCTTCGAGAAGCGGGTGTCTCGATAGGGCCGCATGAGCGAGCCGCCGTTGGTGCGAGTGTCTGCGATGAAGTGATCGGAGATGTTCGTGAGGCGAGGCTCGAAGTCAGCGATGAACTCCTTCGCAGGCTCGCGGATCGTCGCTATGTACCGCTCCTTGTTCTCTTCGAACCAGGGACGATCGTTGTTCTCCTCAAGCTCACGGAGGAACTTGAAAACCGCAGGTGTGAAATAGGACTGTCTCATGGGCGCCTTCCGTCCCACCCAACCTAAGTGAATCCGATGCCATATGGAAGGGTCGCGCAAGGGTTATGCATGTGCATGTCGCGGGCCATCAATGCCCATCGTGCGCGGTGATTACTCCCGCACTGTGCTCCTCTCCCACAGACTCGAACTGAGACCGTGGCGCGATACCGACATCGACGCCTTCGCCGAACACAATGCCGATCCGCGAGTCATGCGCTACTTCACGTCGGTAATGACAAGGGAGGAGACCGAAGCGACCGTCGCCCGGTGGCAGGCGCTCTTCGAGCAGCACGACTTCTGCTTCTTCGCCGTTGACCTTCAAGAAACGGGAGAGTTCATCGGCACCATCGGGTGCTCGTGGCAGATGCTCGCGTCGCCGTTCGCACCTGCTGTAGAGGTCGGTTGGCGACTCCATCCGGACACATGGGGATCTGGCTTCGCCACCGAAGGGGCGCTCGCCTCGATGGCCTACGTGTTCGACACCAACCCCGATCTTGACGAGATCGTTGCACTCACCGTGCCCGACAACGGACCATCCAGAGCGGTCATGGACAGACTGCAGATGACGCATGATCCCGCCGACGACTTCGTGCACCCGTATGCCGACGAACCCCATGTGCTGTACCGAATGTCACGACATCGCTTTACTGGCCTCTACCGCGACCGCACGCTGTACACGATCGAATAAGCGACAGGCAGGCGACACTTTCCGGACCCGGGAAGCCCTTCTTGCGTTGTAACAGCGAAAGGAGATGTCCCATGTGCCGTTTGTACGGATTCAGTGCCACCGACGCCACCCGACTCGATTGCAGCTTGGTGTCGGCGCAGAACGCTCTTCAGGTTCAGAGTGACAGAGACAAGAGAGGACGTCGCAATGCCGACGGATGGGGAGTGGTCCGGTGGGCCGACGACACCCCGGACGTCATCCGGTCCACCGATCCGGCGTTCGCAGACCCCGATTTCGCCGACCAGGCCGCATCGAAGCGATCGAAGGTCACGCTCGCCCATATCAGAGCCGCAACGGTCGGGGATGTCATGCTCGACAACGTGCATCCCTTCACCCACGGGCCATGGGCGTTCGCACACAACGGGACGTTGACGGCGTACAGGGAGATCGCACCACTTCTCATACTCGAGTTGCACGACGATCCGTGGGGAACGACAGACTCCGAACTGATCTTCCAGTGGATCCTCGGACGGATGCCCGAGTTCGGTCTAGACCCCGATGCCCCGACCGACGGTCCCGAGCGCATCGCAGCCCTGCTCGAAAGCGCGATCACTGATCTGGTGCGGTGGTCCATCGCCATTCCGGGAGTCGAGCCACCCAAGCTCAACTTCCTATTGAGCGACGGGTCGAACATGGCGGCGAGCCGGTGGGGGAACTCCCTGTACTGGACGATCCGCACCGGCTTCCCCGACTGTGCGGTGTGCGGTACAGCCCACTGCCCGAGCGCTGACGAGTCCTATCGAGCCATCGTCATCGCATCCGAGCCCATCACAGAAGAGGTGTGGACCGAAGTCCAAGAAGGTACCGTTCTCTCAGTCGGACCTGGGATCGAATTGAAGACACGAGATCTCCTGACGAGGGCCGCATAGCCAGCACCGGAATCTCGTTCTGGCATCCTCCAGGGCAACAACCGTGTCAGCACTGCCGATCATCGAGTCCCCGGTCTGCGAACCGCTCAAGTCAACCGCGTGATCGACTGACGACGGGACTCCGACACGATGGCCTGCTCAGCAACACGTCGGACTCATCGGCCCAAGGCCAACAAGATCACACAATCTCACGTCGATTGCCACCTGATAGGAATCGAGCGGTTCTAGTTTCATGAGCATGCGAAGAACCACCATTGACATCGACGGCCCAGTCTCGGTCATCGAATATGGCGGAACAGGACCGCTGGCCGTTTGCGTCCACGGCCTGGAAGGGTCGGCCCTGAATTGGCGGCTCATCGCTGACGAACTCACAGAACGTCACACCGTCGTCGCTCCCGATCTGTCAGGGTTCGGGCACACCGAGCCGCTCGGGCGCCCGAAGACCGTCGAATACAACGCATCGGTCGTCGCTGAGGTGATACGGCACTACGGCGCACCAGCGTTGTTGATAGGGAACTCCATGGGTGGATTGGTATCCCTCATCGCCGCGGCCGAGACGCCCGAACTCATCACCGCACTCGTCCTCGTGGATGCAGCAGGACCCGTTGGGTCGTGGTCACGACTGAACCCGGTCACCCTCGCCAAACTCGGGACGCCCCTGGTTCCGGGCGTCGGACCGAAGCTCATCGATGCATACCGCGCCACCCGTACTGCCGAGGAGGGTGTGGTCGAGGCGTATCAGTTCGTCACGGCCGACCCAGAATCCGTGGACCCGATCGCATTCGCTGACGCCCTTGAGATCGCTGAGCTCAGACGAAGCCAACCTTGGGCCACCGATTCCCTCGTTGAGGCAACCCGTTCCATCGCACCGTGGGTGCTGCGCCGGAAGCGGTACGCCAAGATGATCCACCGGGTTCCACATCCGGCGCTCATCGTTCACGGCACGAGAGACGATGTCGTGCAGGTCGACACGACCCGATGGCTCGCCGCACAGCGACCCGACTGGACCGTGGCGTACATGAAGGGATTAGGACATGTCCCGATGATCGAGGCCCCCGATCGGTTCATGCAGATCTTCACGACCTGGGCCGATGCGGGCTACGACCCGCGCCCCGTCGAGTCGTCGCGCGCCAGCTAGTCAGACGGACCACGGACCGTTCCATGTCCGGCCGGAAGCGAGCGGCGCAGGGTCTCGATCTCAGCCGAAGAGCACTAGGTCGGCTGGGTCGGTGCCGGTCAGATCGAATCGGGTGGGGTCGGGGCGACGGCCTCCGCACAGGCGGATAAACGTCTCCAGATCGGTTGTCAGCGAACCAACAATGTCGCCATCGCCGCCGAATCGACGTTCCAATCCGTCGACCGCGACGTTCAGGACTGGCTTGTTTGCAATGGCTGCCTGCGACGTTGCACCCTGAGGGCGATGGTTGGCTGCGCTTCTGTCAAGCAGGAGGCCGAATGCGAGATCGGCGCCCTCGCTCGTGTATGGATCAGGTGCGCCGACAGCGTCTCGAACATCCCCACCGTGCATCCACTCCCCTAGGCCGACACCGTCAAGGCCGCCACGCGCCTTGTCGATCTCGAGCACTGCAGCCGCATAGCCATCGAACAGTTCATCAAGCACGCGCTCGATCGGCCAGCTCCTGCGCTCTTCCACATCGACTTCGTTCTCCGACGGAGAGAAGCCGTGGAGGCTATTGGCAACGGCCATCGAGAGGGCAGCACCGCAGTGCCCGAGTACGTCACGCACCGACCAGCCGGTGCACACCGTTTCGTAGCCGAACGCCTCCGGCTCAAGCGAAGCAAGTATGGGCCGAATCGCCTCGGACTCCACCAGAAGAATGGCCGCAGCATCGCGCATGCCGGCAGAGTAGGCAGAGGACCACGGCCCACGGAATTCCTCCGTCCTCCTTTCAAGGGGGACGGGCGAGCAAAGCGAGCCAGGGGGATGTTGCAGGGCGGACGTCGGACTCTCGGCATCGACCACCGAGAGGGATTTCCGGCTCACGGCGGTACGGTTACTGCGATGTCCCGTCGCCTTCTCATGCTCATCGTCTCGGTTGCGATCATTGCGACCGCATGCACGGCATCACAGGCCGCCACACCGACATCTTCGACGGCGACCGAACCAACGCCCGTCACCACGCTTCCTCCGCTCCCACCAACGACGACAACGACCGTTCCTCCTCCGACCAGCACCACGACGACCACCGTGTACGTCGCTCCACCGCCGTCCAAGCAGCGCTTGGTGATCAGCGGGACCGGGGATGTGAACCTGGATCCGAAGTTCGTCCGAACCTTCCCCCGGACCGGCTACACAGACGCATGGACCGGTCTCTTCGATGCCTTCCTGAACGACGACCTCACGATCGTCAATCTCGAGTGCTCGCCCTCAGCACTCGGATCAGCGTGGTTCAAGCCGTATACCTTCCGATGCGACCCGGACGCCCTGCCTTCCATGGCCGATGCCGGAGTTGATATTGCGACGCTCGCGAACAACCACGGGATGGATTACGGCATGGAGGCCATGCTCGAAGGTAGAGAGAACCTCAGAGCCGTTGGGATCGCTCCCGTTGGAACAGGTGCGAACAGAACCGAGGCCTACGAACCGGTTGTCGTTGAGGTCAATGGGTGGACGGTGGCGGTCATCGGGAGCGGCGGTGTCAACCCGGAGTCCGGGAGTTGGATCGCCACAGATGATCGACCAGGAATGACGAGCGGAGATGACACCGAATCGATCTCTGCCGCGATCCGAAAGGCAAAGAAGACCGCGGACATCGTGCTGGTCACCGCTCACTGGGGCAAGAACAACGAAACGAGGCCGCAGCGCTTCGAGATCGGGCAAGCCGAAGCATGGATAGATGCAGGCGCCGATGGCGTGTTTGGCCATCACCAACATCGGCTCCAGCCACTCATCTGGTACAACGGCAGGCCGATCGCACTCGGTCTCGGCAACTTCGTGTGGCAAGCGTGGCCAGCCGCAGGCAAGATCACCGCAATCGCGCAGTTCACGTTCGAACCCGACGGAAGCATCGGCGCATGCCTCGTCCCGGTCATCATCGAGCGCCACGGACACCCCGTCATCCAGGATCCCACCGAGCCCCTCTGCGTCTCGGACGGACCCCAGTAGCGCTCAACTAGAATCGACACATGGCCCAGGTCATCGCGGTAGCGAACCAGAAAGGTGGGGTCGCCAAGACCACCACCGTCCACACGCTTGCAGAAGCGCTCCAAGACCTTGGCAAACGCGTGCTGATGATCGATCTCGACCCTCAGGCGTGCCTCACGTATGCCACCGGGACCGACGCCGAATCGCTTGATCAAACAGTCCATGATGTGTTCATGGGACGCACGTCGATGGCGAACGTCATCATCAAGCGCGATGGCCCGGACATCGCCCCCTCTTCGATCGATCTATCGGGCTCCGAGATCCATCTGCTCACGAAGACGGGGCGCGAGTTCGTACTCAAGCGTGCGATAGGCGAGGTACGCGACGATTACGACGTCACGCTGATCGACTGCGGGCCATCACTTGGGATCCTCACCGTGAACGCACTCACAGCGGCTGACTCGGTTCTCATCCCCTTCCAGGCCGAGACGCTCAGCGACCGAGGTGTCGGGCAACTGCTCGAAACCATCGACGACGTACGGGACTACACCAACGAGGATCTGACCGTGCTTGGAGGCGTGGCGACCATGTTCAACGCACGTACTCGGCTGGGGCAGAAGGTTCTCGCTGAGGTTCAGGAGAACCATGGGCTCACGATCATCGAGCCCCCTATTCCCCGCTCGGTTCGGGTTGCAGAGGCGCCCGGCGAGGGTGTGTCGGTGTTGACGCACGCACGAAGGTCCAAGTCTGCAGACGCGTATCGAGATTTGGCGTCGAACGTCGTGGACTTGCTGTGACCGACCGCAAGGATCCCGACGGGAAGCGAGCACTGTTCGAGTCTCCCCCGATCGAGATCGATGACACGCTCCGCGACGATCCCCTCGTCGAGAGGCATGACGTTGACGGACACGAAGCGATCTACTCGGCTGGCCACCGCGAGGATGGCACCGTCGTCATCACGTGTTCCCGATGTTCCGTGCGATCCAGGATCACCCTCATCGAGACCGCCGTGAGGATCCTGTACATCTCGTGGTGGTCACCGGGGAAGCCCTACAGCCGGTGGATGCAATGCCCTGCCTGCCAGACACGGTCGTGGTGCAAGATCGACTGGCTCGGCTAGCGAGCGTCGAGGTCCTCGAGGAATCGGTCCCTGTCCACGATGAATCGCGTGTGGTTACCACGCGCAACCACACGATCGCCCTCCGATACCGTCACTTTGAACCCCAGCTGCCGTCGATCGACGGCGACCACGACCGCCGAAGCGACCACCGAACGCCCAACAGCCGTTGCGCCGAGATGATCGATTGCGATGTTGGTGCCGACGGTCGTCATTCCCTCATCAAGAGAACCACCTATCGCCGCCACAGCGGCCTCTTCACATAGGGCAACGACCTTCGGTGTTCCGAGGACCGGCATGTCCCCGGACCCAAGGGCAACCGCCGTCGTGAACTCGTCTACGACGAAGCTGATGTCTCCTGTGGCGCCCACCTCAATCATGGGACCAGCCTACGGCTTGCGCCTCACAGCGGGTGCACGAGTCTCACCCCGAGATACTGGCCTGTGGGCCGGTCCCGCAATCGGTACGCTTCCAAGCCACACGACGTAGGACACAAAGGCCCACTACATGAGCACAGCGGATTCAACGGACTCGACACGATCGTCAAGTGAGTCCGCGTGTCGTCTCGCCGTGTACGGCACACTCGCACCAGGCCGCCCCAATCATCACCAGTTAGCCGGCTTGTCTGGGCGCTGGATCGAAGGAACCGTTCGGGGTCAACTGCATGAGGCCGGGTGGGGCGCCTACGTCGGGTATCCCGCCATCGTTCTCGACGACGCCGGACCCGAGGTCGATGTTCATCTCTTCGAATCATCGGATCTCCCCGAGCACTGGGACAGGCTGGACAAGTTCGAAGGAGCGGCGTACCGACGAGCGGTCACGACGGTCAGCACCGTCGAGGGCGACGTGTTGGCATCCATCTACGAACTCGCCCTCGACTGATCCCCGCAGGAACGGTCACGAGACCCCGCGGATAGCCCACACATGTGTCTGATCGATTCCTGTGGCGGGTGTTGCTGATCGAGTTGGATCGTCTGGCTCAACCTGCACATGTCAGACACCATCAACTTTCGATCAGGTGCGCATACGTGCCGTCATGCGCACTTCGCAGGCGCAGGAGCACCGTCTCATTGTTCGCTGGGAATACCCGCCCACACTTGACTGCCGTTGAACAGGAAATAGTCCGACCCCACTGCGATCACTCGGTGTCCACCGTCGAACAGCCATCCTCCGCCGGCGACTCGCTTCCACGTGACACCATCGTTGGAGGCCCACAACGGATCGTCGCCGTAGCCGACCGCTACCAGATCTTGTCCTCCGGTAGCCACGCTGAACATCGCATCAGTTATCCAGGGAAGAATCGCGCGGCGTCCGAAGATCGACTCGTCGTGCGGCACCCGTTCCCATAGGAGTCCGTCTCGCGACGTCCACACAGCTGCACCCTGGTTTCCGCCCCCGACAGCCACCAAACCGGGACCACCGACGGTGACGTCGAACATTGCAACCTGACCACCGCCACCGAACACGGATTCGTCGTGAACAACCCTGGACCAAGACATCCCGTCGGGCGACACCCACACAGCGGCATCCCAGTCGTCGTCGGGGAATCCCTCAACGTAGTCCCACTCCGATCCGGTGTGTCCAACAGCAACCAGTCCCGGTCCTCCAGCGACCACGTTCTCGACCGTCGCTGCAGCGAACACCGAATCGTCAACGGTGACTCGTGACCAACTCAACCCGTCTTTGGACGTCCACACACCGACACTGCCTCGCTCCCCGGCGGCGTCCTGTTGGAGGTCGTCTCCAACGGCAACCAAACCTGGCCCCCCAGCGACCACCGTCCACAACCTCGCCGAGCCGAAGACGTCCTCATTGTGGGGGACCCGAGTCCACACTGAACCGTCAACCGACGTCCACACCGCCGCATCGTCATCCGAATCGTCATCAATTGGGACCCCGGAAGGGTCCACGCTGATCGATCTCTCGCCGCCGACAGCCACCAGACCGGGTCCGCCGACGACCACAGCTCTCATCCACCGGGAATAGCCGGTCCCAGAAGCACCATCGTCGCCAAGAGCTCTGGACCATGTTGCTCCGTCAACCGAAGTCCACACCACTGCGCTGCTGCTGGAGCTTCCAACCGCAAGGAGTCCAGGCCCTCCACCGATCACCATCTCCATTGAGGAATCTGCTCCAATGGCGTTGAATTCGCCGTCTAGCAACGCGACGAGCGACCATGTGTATCCAAGAGCCGACTGTGGCTGGGGGAGGAACTCCTTGATCGACTCGAACGAGTGCTCCCACCCTTCGACCGAATAGACAGTGCGGAACTCCACCGGTTCAGGTTCCGGCTCAGGATCGGAGCCTTGATTGAACATCCACACAAGGCCGATCGTTGACACCACCATCACGACCACAACCCACCATGGTGGGCGCGCTCGACCAGGCGAGTCGTGCACGCCTTCGACCGGCACGATGCGTACACCGTCCTCAATAGGCACGATACGTACAGCGTCTTCATCCATCCCAGCAACCATACGCCCGCAACCCGAAGACTGGTTTCAGGCCACGCATTTCCGGCTGCGTGTGTCGTCGTGCGCTCGTCGATCACCGTCCGGTGATCATCTAGGAGCAGAGCAATCCGACGTTCCACCCGTTGAGCACCGGGCACACTGGAGGCGGGGGACGGGTAGCGTTGCCGGATGGACAAATGGCAACTGACCCGTGACGGAGACGTCTTCACGCTGCGGATAACCGACGGAGAGAACAAACTCGGAGCGGTGGCGCTGAGCGAATGGAACAAAGCACTCGACGCCGTCATCAAGACGGGATCCGACAAGGTCCTGATCATCACAGGAGCCGACCATTACTGGTCGACCGGCCTTGACCTCGCCGAGGTCGAGCGGATGAGCCACCTCGAGAAGGAGGCGTTCCTGGCTCGGGTTGACGCCCTGCTAGCCAAGATCCTCACCGCACCGTTCGTCACGATCGCGGCGCTCAACGGGCACGCGTATGCGGCGGGTGGACTGCTGGCTCTCGCACACGACTACCGGATCATGCGTACAGACCGCGGCTACTTCTGTCTCCCTTCGATCAACGTGGGGATCCCATTCACCGCAGGTATGGCTGCACTCATCGCTGACAAGATCCCTCAGCCTGCGGCACACGACCTCGTGATAAGCGGACGGGAGATCGGTGCGGACGAGGCGCTCGCATCGGGCATCGTCACCAGAGCCGTAGCCGCTGACCAAGTGCTGCCCGCGTCGGCCGAAATGGCCCGAGGGTTCACGGGCAAAGACGCCGCCACGCTCTCGACGCTGAAACGTCGGATGTATCACAACTCGATCAGGCTGCTTTCACGGTCTACATGACCCACCCCATAGACCGGATCGCGGGACTCGCCGTTGCGAGAGGACCGAAGCGACTCAAGTTCTTTGCCGATGGATGGGGCGATCCTGCCGCTCTCGAACCACCGGATCTGAGCATCGCTTCAGCCGATCCGATCAGCCCGAAGTGGTTCGTCGACGGCGCCGTCGATGGCCGAATCACCAGCCATGGTGTATATCGGAGCATCGTCGACGACCTGCCGCTGCGCTCCCAGCACGGCTCCGTCATCTCCATCGAGCCTGAGGGCGAAACAGATCGCACAGTGATCCTCATGGCGGCATGGAACGAGCACGACCCAAAGATCCGCATCGCTTTGGCACACAGGCTCACAGGAAGAGGCATCCGAAGCCTCATCCCCGAGAACCCCTATTACGGCTCGAGACACCCCGATCCCACGGACCACCAGCCCATCCGAACGGTCGCCGACTTCATGCGGATGGGCTTTTCTGCAGTCACGGAGACGAGAGGACTGCTCACCGGACTCAGGGGTTCAGGGCACACCTTGGGCGTGTCCGGCTACTCAATGGGCGCCAACACCGCAGCAATCGTGTCTGCCACAATTGAGTTTCCTGTCGCGACAGCGCCTCTCGCAGCATCCCACTCCCCTGGGCCCGTGTTCCTCGATGGCGTTCTCAGGCACGGCATCGCTTGGGACGCCCTGGGCGGCAGGGAGTCTGAGCTACGCCTCAGGGAGATTCTGAACTCGGCATCGGTTCTCCGGGTTCCGCCCGCGCCTCACACCGAACACGCCGTTATCGTCGGGGCGAGATCCGATGGTTACGTCCCCAGACAGGCCACAGTCGATCTCGCGGACCATTGGCCGGGAAGCGATCTGCGAATCCTTCCTGGCGGACACGCCACGTTGATCTGGAACCGCAAACGCTTGCTCGTGGACGCCATCGAAGATTCCTTCGACCGCTTGGACACCTCCTCCGGCTGACAGGCTGACGCTGAGATCAGGCGTTCTTTATCTGGAACGAGGCAACGATCTCGAGAACTCCGAAGACCATCGTGTACAGGCCAGCGAAGACTGCAAACACAAGTACCGTCGGCTCAGGCCAGAGCAGGATCGCGATACCGAACGAAGCCGTCAGGGCTCCGAGTCCTATGCGGAGGCCCCGATCTGGCATCGCAGAATCAGTCAGGCCTCTGAACAGGTCGACCATTCCCGAGATCAACCAGAAGATCGCAGCAATCAGGACGATGATCCGGATCACCGACTCAGGGTTCTTCATCACGATCACTCCCAGTGCTACGCCGATGATGCCTGAAAACACCATCAGCCATCTCTGGTCGGACTCGGAGTCGAATACCGCCACGAAGAAACGAACAACCCCCGAAAAGACCATGAAGAGACCGAAGATCGACGTAACGACAGTCAGCGTCTGACCGGGCCAGAAGATCAGGAGCGCCCCAAGCGCCACCGACACGACGCCAAGCAAGAGCAGAAGCCACCACACCTTCTTGAGATCTTGGACCGGGTCGTATGTCTCAGCGGTTGTCACGTATCTCCTGTCGATGAATGAGGTCAGAATACCGACCACGGACCACAGGCCACGGACCAGCGTTGCTTCCGTTCCCCTTTCAATTGAATCCGCTGAGTTAAACGGCTCAATCGGCCAGGACGCCGACGTGGCATACGCTCGCCGAATCTCACGGTGCATCGATTCGGTACACACGCCGTCTGGCTACAGCCCTTCTAGCACACTTCATTCTGCGGGTCCGGGTTGCACAGGTCGTGGATCGAGGCTTCAAGGGGAACCGGCGAGCGCAGCGAGCCAAGGGGATGTTGCAGGGTCCGTCTTCCGCCGTCGTCTGCTTCCGACTTCTGACTTCGGACATCCGACTTCGGACATCCGTAGTCTTCCGCCATGGCAACGGAGACCCATATCGACGCAGACGGCGTCGCGGTTCGTATTTCGAGCCCAGACAAGATCGTGTTCCCTGAACATGGCTGGACGAAGCTCGACGTAGCCGAACACTTCGTCATGTGTGGCACTGGTGCGCTGCGGGGCGTGTACAACCGACCGACGATGCTCAAGCGATGGACGAAGGGCGTTGCCGGTGATCCGTTCTATGTCAAGCGCATGCCCCCTTCTGCACGGTCGACTGTGGACGTCGTGTTCCCATCAGCCAGGGCAGGCACGATGTTCCTCCCCGTCGAGTTACAGGATGTGGTCTGGCTCGCTCAGATGAACTCGCTCGATCTTCATCCCTGGAACGCTCGCGCATCGGACATGGACCACGCCGACGAGTTGCGCATCGATCTGGACCCGACAGACGAATTCGGTTTCGACGCTGTGATCAACGTCGCACACACGATTCGAGAGATCCTTGATGAACTCGGCTTGGTCTCATGGCCCAAGACCTCTGGTAGTCGCGGCATCCACATCTACGTTCGGCTCGAACCGCAGTGGACGTACTACGCGGTTCGACGGGCGTGTCTTGCAGTCGCACGCGAAGCCGAGCGGAGAAACGACCTCGCAACCACGGCATGGTGGAAGGAAGAGCGATCTGGGATCTTCATCGACTACAACCAGAACGCACGCGACAAGACCGTCGCATCGGCATACTCGATCCGCCAGACGGGCTGGGTGTCCACGCCGTTCGTCTGGAGCGAGGTCGATGACATGCGCTCAGACATCTTCGACCTGATGACGTTCAAGGACCGCTGGAGCGATGTCGGTGACCTCACCGACGGCATGGACGAATCACTCTGCCACCTCGGAAAGGCCATTGAATGGGTGGCGCGAGATGAGGACGACGGAATCGGCGACGCCCCCTGGCCACCTCACTACCCCAAGATGCCGGGCGAACCGCCAAGGGTGCAGCCGTCAAAGAGAAGGATGGAGTAGCGAGAGAGGACCACGGACCAGCATTACTTCTGTTCCCCTTTTAAGGGGAACGGGCGAGCGAAGCGAGCCAAGGGGATGTTGCAGGTCGGACTTCCGACTTCCGTCGTCGGCTGCGGGCCTCTAAACCGTGATCACGGTCTTTCCTTGGGCGTGGCCCTCGCCTTGGTAACGCAGGGCGTCAGGGACATCGGCGAGCGCGAAACGTTGGTCGATCACCGGGGCTACCTTGCCTGACTCGAGAAGCTCTTTTACGGCCAGAAGGTCCGCCTTCTTCCGTTTGCCCATCACCGATTTCATCTTCTGGCTTCTGAACATTGAGCCCAAGGCCAGCTTTCCGAGGTCCGAGAGCGGGCCGATCCAATCTCCCATGTCCACCGATCCGACCGACACGAAGGTCCCCTCCGGTGCCATCGCTCGCCTCAGGTTCGCCTGACTGTGATTTCCGACAGTGTCGACGATGACGTCGTATCGGCGGCCGCTCTTCGTGAAATCCTCCTTGGAATAGTCGATCACATGGTCCGCTCCGATCGACTCGACCATGGCCACATTCCTCGTGCTGCACACGCCGGTTACTTCGGCCCCAAGCGCCTTGGCAATCTGGACAGCGAACGTGCCCACGCCACCGGATGCGCCGTTGATCAGGACCGTCTGACCAGCCTCAAGCGAGCCACTGTCACGCAGAGCTTGTATCGCGGTGATCGCGGCGATAGCCACTGATGACGCTTGCTCGAACGACAGGTTCGTTGGCTTCAGGGCGATCTCCTTCTCCTTCGCACACACGTATTCGGCGAATGCTCCGGTGCTGCCGCCGAAGACCTCGTCGCCTGGTTGGAACTCCGTGACGTTCTTCCCCACGGCCTCAACCTCACCGGCCAGATCGACTCCGAGTCTGGTGTTCTTCGGGGCCCTCATGCCGGCCTGCATCCGCAGGAGGTATGGCGTGCCCTTCAGGAAATGCCAGTCGAAAGGGTTCACAGATGCCGCACGGATTCGTACGAGGACGTCATCGTCGCCCACGACAGGCATCTCGACCTCCCGCAACTCCGCGACATCCGGTGATCCATACTCGTCATAGACGATCGCCTTCATCATCATCTCCTGATCCCTGGGAACTTCCGCAACAGTAGCGAAGGGGCATCGGCTGATTGGTGGCCGTGCATCGGGAACGGACCGTTTGCGTTACCTTCCGTCGGTGACAACAACCGCGACACAGGAAGCGACGCGTAGTCGCCTGATCTGGACGCTATTCAGCGGGAACGCGATCGGTTCGATCTCGTACATCGGCATCGCGACGATCGGTGCGCTGATAGCCGACGAACTGACGGGGTCAACATCGCTCTCCGGCCTTCCATCCACGGCGGGAACGTTGGGGGTCGCCGGCGGAGCCGCTGCTCTGTCATGGATGAGTTATCGCAGAGGCCGAAGACCGACATTCACCTTGGGCTACGCGTTCGCGGTAGTGGGCGCCCTGCTCACCGGCGTGTCGATCCTGGCCAGCAACTTTGCCCTTGTGCTTCTTGGCATGCTGGCGATCGGCTTCGGGAGAAGCGTGGGGCAATTGTCCCGATACGCAGCTGGCGACATGCGGACCGAGAAGCGCAGGGCATCAGCGATCAGCCTCGTCATCTGGGCGTCCACGATCGGCGCCGTTGTCGGACCGCTTCTCATCGGCCCGATGGGCACCCTCGCCACCAACGCCGGGTTCAATGAACTGATGGGGCCGGTGGTGATCGCCGTCATCGGATTCTCTATCGCATCGATCCTGATGTTCGCAACGCTCCGCCCAGACCCGCTGACGCTCGCCGTGGAGGAAGGCGATGGCAACACGGATCGCGAATCGCGCCCGATCGCGGACCTCATGCAGTCTCGCACCGTCCAACTCGCCATCTCCGCCATAGTGCTGAGCCAGGTTGTGATGGTGCTGGTGATGGTCATGACTCCAGTTCACATCAAAGCCAACGACGGAACGCTCACCACGGTGGGCTGGGTGATGATGGCCCACACGCTCGGCATGTTCGCCATCGCCCCGATCACCGGCATCCTCGTCCGCCGTTTCGGATCGAAACGGATGATCGTGGTCGCGGCATTGACTTTCGTTGCCGGATCTCTTCTCGCCGCGACAACCGCTACAGCGGGAGCCGGAGCGCTTGCTGTGGCGATGTTCTTCATAGGCGTGGCATGGAACTTTGGGTTCGTCGCGGGCAGCACCCTCCTCCAGCATGGGCAGGCTGTCATCGATCGGCTCAAGCTGCAAGGTGTCGCCGACTCGTCCGCATGGATCACCAGCGCCTTTGCTGCCGCAAGTGCCGGAGTCATCATGGCGGCATCGTCCTACGGCACGTTGGCGATCATCGCCGCGTTCATCGCCCTCCTCCCGTTCGTGCCGATCTATCGGCTCCGCACCGCCTAGCCAGCGACAAGCACAGAGCCTCCCGGTTCGACAACAATGGCGCCGATGTTCAAACGATATCTAAGAGGCGTCGACGCGGCAGTCGAGAACACCCCGTCGCTGCGGAACCGCGTCGTGGACGGATGGCGCGTGGTCGCCTTGTTCTTCGTGGTCTTCGGTCATTGGATCTCTGCGTCCATATGGGTACTCGACGATGGGACGATCCGAGCGCTGAACACGCTCCAATGGATCCCTGGTGCAGAGCACTGGACATGGCTGTTCCAGGTAATGCCGATCTTCTTCATCGTCGGTGGCTATGCAAACGCGGTCGCTCTCCGCAAGGAGGACGTGGACCACCAGAGATGGATCGTCGGGCGGGCCAGGAGGCTCTACACGCCGGTGGTTCCGTTGATCCTCGCTTGGGTACTTCTCGTCCTCGCACTTCGCCCGCACATTCCGTCCAACGTTCTGTACACGGGGACACTTTCAGCCACGATCCCGCTCTGGTTCGTCGCCGTCTATCTCGCCGTCATCGCGCTCGCACCGATCACTCACGCCTGGTGGCAGAAGTCAGGACCTTTGAGCGCACTTCTGCTGGCGCTCGCAGCCGTGGCTGTAGACATCGCACGCTTCACCTCGGACATCGAGGCGATTGGGTGGGCCAACTACATCTTGGTGTGGGCATTCCTTCACCAACTCGGCTACTGGTGGGCAGATCGATCGCGGAGTGGGCTGGGCGCGTCTCCATCCGCCGGAGCACTCATGATCGCCGCAGGGCTCGGCGCTCTTGTGCTCACGACCACGGTCGGGTGGTATCCGATCGCCATGGTCACCATCCCAGGCGGTGGCACAACGAACATGATCCCACCCACGTTCGCCAACGGCCTCCTCGGGATCGCCCAAGCTGGCCTGATCCTCGCAACCCTCGGCGTGGCGCACCGGATCGCGTCCAAGGGAGCCGTATGGCGCACCACCGTGGCCGTATCAGGCTCGATGATGACGATCTACCTCTGGCACCTCACTGCGCTGTCGCTCCTAGGGGCAGTTGGCATCTTCCTTTTCGATGGATGGCTCTTCTCCTTCGAACCGGGAAGCGTGACATGGTGGATCATGAGAGTCCCGTTCTTCATCGGGTTGGCAGCCGTGACCCTCGGCCTCATAGCGATCTTCGGACGGTTCGAGTATCTGATCAGTGACTCTCCAAGACCGCGGTCATGGGCGGCGACGATCATCGGACTGACACTCGCGATCGGGGCAGCCTCGGCGATGGCCTTCGTCGGGATCGTGAACCAGGAGGGCACGATCGCTTGGGTTACTCCTCTGGTCGCTGTTGCAGGAGCCATCGTGCTGGGTGCGGTCCCCCGTAAACGGGATCGTCAGTCGAAGATCGAGGAGAAGCGTGGTCCTTCGGGAAGCTTCAGCTGAGAGAACGTGCAATCCTCTGGGTCCTTGTCCGGACGCCAACGCTCGAAGCGGGTGGCGTGTCGGAAACGGTCACCGGTCAACTGGTCGTACGAGATCTCGATCACAACACCGGGTTTGACCGGCACCCATGACAGATCCTTGCCAGCCGACCACCGACTCTCCCCACCGGGAGTCCTGACATCGTCGCCGAACGATGCAACGTCCTCCAGCGCAGAGAACCTCCCAAGTAGTTCAACCCTGTCGTGGTTTGTGAATCCGGAGCAATGGCCGATAAACGCAAGAGAGCCACCCGGCGCATAGAGGCCGAGGAGCAACGAGCCGATCTTGTCTCCATCTTTGTGGACCCGATAACCGCCCACCACGCAGTCGACCGTGCGGCGGTGCTTGAACTTCAGCATCTCCCGCTTGCCCTCGACATACGGGCCGTCGAGTGACTTCGCCACGATCCCGTCACACCCAGCCGCTTCGAACTCGTCGAACCACCGCATGGCGAGCGACACGTCGTCCGTGGATGGTGTCAACTTCCACGCCGGGTCGAGAGCAGGCATGAGCGCTTCGAGCCGTGTACGACGCTCGGTGTACGGCTGCCCCCGCAGGTCCTCGCCGCGGTCGGCAAGTAGATCGAAGGCGACGAGGGTGCCAGGGATCTGATCAGAGAGCAGGGTGATCCGGCTCTCAGCAGGATGAATGCGCGACTGCAGCATGTCGAAAGCCAGGGCGTCCTGCTCAATGACAACGACCTCACCGTCGACGACCGTGCCCTCGGGCACTGTTGCAATGACATCCTCCAACTCGGGGAAGTATCGAAGCAGCGGCCTCTGCTTTCTTGAGTCGAGCCTCGACGGACTGCCTGAAGCGATCGCCCGGAACCCATCCCACTTCGGCTCGAACGCCCACCCCTCGTCAGGCCAGGTCGTCCGAACCTTGGCCTCCATCGGAACGATCGGTAGCTCGAATGGGATCATCGGCGGGAGAGTACTGCCAACACGCGGGACTTCCTGAACAACCAACGGTGCGCATCGTCTACGCTCGTCAGATGCTCGTCCGACTCCCCTACGCCGATCGATATGAGATCGGAGTCGCCGGTTCCCGCTTTGTCGAACCCGATCAGAACACGGCAGACCTTCCAGACACGAGCGATCTCTGGGCGCTGCCCGGGCTCGCTGACTGTCACGCCCATGTGAGCATGACGTCCCTCTCGGATTTCGAAGCGATCACTGACGAGTCGATGTCCGCGGCGATCCCTGTCAACACATGGGCCCATCTTGAACACGGCGTCGTGCTCATCCTCGACAAGGGGGGCAAGACGGATTCCACGCTGATGATGCTCGATCATGACGCAGACCTTCGGCCGCACATAGAGGCAGCAGGTGCGATGGTCCACCCGGCCGGCGGCTACTACGACGGGTTCGGCGCCGAGGTAGAGCCAGATGAGCTGATCGATTACATCGGTACGGCGGCTTCTCTCCAAGGTGGGTGGCTCAAGCTCGTCGGCGACTGGCCAAGGAGAGGACAAGGTCCGGTCAACAACTGGCCGATCGACGTTCTCAAGGAAGCCGTGGAGGTGACGCATGCGGCCGGAGCCAAGGTCGCGGTCCATTCGATGGCGCACTCGGCATCAGAAGCCGTTGCTGCCGGAGTCGATTCGATCGAGCACGGCCCGTTCCTCACCGATGAAGATCTCCGCTCGCTCGCGAAGCGCGGCGGCGCATGGGTACCCACGATCGTGAACATGATCCATTTGCGTGACATGCTTGGTGTGGAGTCCTCAGGTGGGCGGATGTTCCAAGAAGGACTTGATCGGATGCGAGAGACGCTCCCTCTCGCCGAGGACCTCGGCGTGGCAGTCCTGGCCGGCACCGACATGGCGGTCTCACCGGGCGAGGTCGCAACTGAAGCGTTGCGTCTTCGGGAGTATGGACTCAGCAACCAGGGAGCAGCCAGAGCCACCACGACCAACGCCTTCGACTACATCGGGCGTCCAGATCGCCCTCGGGCAGGCGAGGAAGCCGATGTCGTATTCTTCGATGAGGACCCCTTCAAAGACGTAGCTGCCCTCGCTCGACCGAGGATGATCCTTCGACGAGGGAAGATCGTGAGGAATCAGCGCGGTTGAGGTCCAGGACTTAACCCTTATTTCGGTTGGATAGACGGGCTGTTTCGGACTCCATGAACAAATTCTTCAGGATTAGGGCTAGGCATGACCGATTCCTTGGTATACGATGCGTCGGGATTCGTAGGAACCACCAACCAGTCGATCTTCTTCGACAGGGTGGAACCGCCGGGAACCAATACATGAGTTCTGAGCGTCTTAATGACGAATCCACTTGAAGGACCACCAGAACCTTCACTGCGTCCACGGGAAAGCCGTCGGCGCACTGAAGACAGAATCTATGTGAAGGAATTCACAACATGACCGCAAGAACAGCAATCACACCTACGGAGGTCGGCGACAGCCTGACCACGTACCTCACAGACATCGCCAACCACGAACTGCTCACAGCAGACAACGAAGTCGAACTCGCCCAGGCGATCGAATTCGGACGTGAGGCTGAAGAGAAGCTCGAAGAGGGTGGCGTCAGAGGGGCCGAGAAGGTCAAGCTCCAGCGTCTCGCCCGTAAGGGCAAGGAGTCGAAGGACCGCTTTGCGCAGGCAAACCTGCGTCTCGTCGTCTCACAGGCCAAGCGTTACCGCAGCCAGTACGGCATCGAGTTCGTTGACCTGATCCAAGAGGGCAACCTCGGCCTCATCCGTGCAGTCGAAAAGTTCGACTGGCGCAAGGGCTTCAAGTTCTCCACCTACGCCACGTGGTGGATCCGCCAGGCAATGCAGAGAGCCGTCGCAGAGAAGTCGAGAACCGTAAGGCTCCCGAACTCCCTCCACGACACACTGCTCACGCTGAACGGCACCCGGAACCGTCTGCTCTCTGAGCTCGGTCGTGAGCCGACGTCGGAAGAGCTGTCAGAGGAGTCGGGCCTCAGGCTTGACCAGGTCCTCGAAGCGCAACTCGTTGCAGACTCAGTGTCGCTCGAAGCCCCCGTGGGCGAAGACGGTGCGGTGCTCGGCGACTTCGTTGCACACGATGACGAAGATGACCCGGTTCGTGAGTCCGAGCGTCTCTCGACGATCGGTGCTCTCCGCGAGGCGATCGACCGCCTGCCAGAGCGCGAGGCCTACATCCTGTCGAAGCGTGTCGGCTTCGAAGATGGTCTCCCCCGCACCCACGAGGAGATCGGCAAGCATCTCGACCTCGGTCCCACAAGGGTCCGGTCACTCGAGAAGCAGGCTCTGTCCCGCCTCCGCCACCCGGCCTTTGGCCTCAGGCAGGAAGCAGACTTCTAAGAGCTGCAACCCGAAACAAACAACAAATCAGAGAACGACCGTCTTGCGAGACGGTCGTTCTTTCGTTGGAGCTCAGTCGGTCGCGTACGGGCCCGGACCGAGATCGAGTATGGCGTGCATGGCTCCCATGCAGGTGTCCGAGATGAACGTCAACCCTGCCTCTTCAGCGATCTGGCCCGCCTCATCAGAGACGATCCCTTTCTGGAGCCACAGCACCTTGGCACCTATCGCCACTGCCTGTCGTGCGATATCCGGGGCCTCGGTACCGGGCCGAAACACCTCGACCACGTCAACCTGGTCGGGTACCTCATCGAGCGACGGATAAGACTTCACCCCGTAAACCATTTCATGGTTGGGATTGACGGGAACGATGCGGTATCCGACTTCCTGTAGGTAGGACGGGACGACGTTCGCGGTCTTCGAATCGTCTGGAGATGCGCCGACGACGGCGATCACCTTCGTCTCCGCATAGATGCGGCGTATGTCGTCGGGGGGTACGTCAGTGCTCATGCTGAGCAGGGACAATAGCTGCAATGGACCAAGCAGATGCCCTCGCCGAGTTGGCAATACGCATACGGGACCACGTCTCGGGCAACGACTTCGACGGCCACACGGTGTCTCTCCGAATCGGCATCATCACCGTCAAGGGCAAAGGGGAGATGGAGACCTACATCTTGAAAGGCCGGCGTAGCTGAGCCTGTGCGGATCAGCCGGCGTCAGAATTCAGCAAGATGCGGGTCAATGTGGCCCGAGCCAGAATACGATCCGAACCATCCAAGACCTCACCCTCGGAAACCGCAACCGTTCTTCCCATCGACACGGCCAGACGTGCGCTCCATAGAAACATCGTATTCCGCACCGGCGGGATGAGGTGGTCGAATGCGACCGAGGCTGCACGACAACGATCCTGGAGACTGGGATTTGGAGTGCCGGTGACGCGGTTGAGGCGGCAGCATTTGCCACCGCCTCAACCTGTTCCCATGCGAGAACCCGGGTTCAATTGGTATACGTCCGGGCAAGGCCTTTTGGTGACAGCCATAATCGGATGTAACCAGATGGGACGATCCGGACGTAAGCAAGGTAAGAGAGTCCCACGCGAGGCAAGACGTGACATCAGATACGCTCAACAGCGCTCGATTTGATCAGATCTTCTCCGAGTATTACGAATCGGTAAGCCGATACTGCCACCGCCGTCTATCGCCCGAAGACGCCAACGATGCCACAGCGGAGGTCTTTGCCGCGGCCTGGAGAAAGATCGAGAAGGTGCCGCAGGGAGCTGAAGCCCTTCCATGGCTCTATGGCGTTTCCCGCAACGAGGTCAGCAACGCTCGGCGTTCGATCAGGCGGAGCGGAGCGTTGCGCGCCAAGCTCGGCGGTCAGGCGAGCTACCCAGGTCCTGGTCCCGAGGTCGTCTTGGTGCGTAACGCAGAACAAGAGCAGCTTGTGGCTGCGCTTGAAAGGTTGAAGCCGAAAGACCAAGAGGTGCTCCGCTTACGAGCATACGAGCACCTCACCCTCGCCGAAATCTCGATCGTGTTGGGCTGCAGCGTTCCCGCAGCCAAGCAGCGATCAGCCCGTGCGATAAAGAGGCTGCGCCATGCGGCCGACTGGCCCGATGCGCAAAGTGCGACACCGGGCACCCGTGCGATCCAGAAAGGAGGTGGCGAATGAACGACAGTCAAGTCCTGACACAGCTCGCCGAAACAGACGCGTATGCGCCTGGCACAGCGATGCCGACAGCGGCATGGAGTCGCGAAACCGCCCGCTCCGAGATCGAACGGAGGATGGGAATGGACACAAGAGACACAACCAATGACACGGGGGCTCCACTCGGAGTCACCGAACAGACCGAACCTGGAGCGATCGGCGCGGTGAATGACACGCCGACGAAGCAAACGGGGAAGCGCAGATGGTCGGGAGCGCTTGTCGCTGCCGCGGCCTTTGGCGTCGTTGTCGTCATCGTCGGTGCCGCGGTCCTGCTGACCACGGTGGATAGCGACGACGCGGCTACGCCTGCGGCGGGACCGATCACCTTTAGGGCGAAGATCAACCTGAGCGACCAGCCTGCCAGTGGGACCTTCGTGGTCGACAACGGCGCCGATGTCCTTGGGTGTTCCGGCGGAACCGTGGTGCAGCTGGCCAGCTCGGAGTTCTCCATCGGGAACAATGTCATGACTTGCGATTCCGGTCCAAATACGGGGACTTTCACCGTCGATCACGGCAGTCAAGACGTGTACGTCTGGAATGTTGTGGAAAGCTCCGGTGACTTCGCCGGTCTGCAAGGCGAAGGGAGCTGGGACTTCCTCTTGACCGACCCAGGTAATGTCGTGGAGACGTTCACGGGCGACATCGAATACACGCCCTAAGCGGTCCCAGACCCAGCACAGACCAGTCACCAAAGTTGGTTGACCCATAGGAATACCAGGACAACGACACATGCGTGCATGTGTCGTTGTCCTGCGTCAAGGAGACCGTGTATCTTGGACTCGAATCGGTGGGAAGGACTTTCGGGTGGATGTGATCGTGATCTTTGTTGCAGCTCTCCTCGTCGCGATCTCGGCAGCGGCCGGCTTCTACATCGGTCGACGGCGCCAAGACGACGAGACGGTAGCGCCGACACCGACGCAGAAGCGCTTGGAGGAGTACGAGTTCTATCCGTTCTCGGTCACCTCACAGGGCCATGTCGAGTTCGACCCCGAAGCGTTCAATCGTGCGGTGCTCCACCTGCTCTCGGAGACGAACGAGCGCGCGGCAGGGGAACTCGTGGTGATCGGTCAACAGAATCTGGTTCGCGACACCTTCCCCTCTGATTGGCTGCGCAACTACAACGAGTTCTTCGTCGCATACGACGGCGACGGTGTGGTGAGTGACAACGACGCGTTTCTCGAGAACTACAAGAGGCTCGTGAACCAGCTCGGGCGCTCTTTCCCTCACAGTGGTATCGAGTTCCTCCTGCACAACCTCGTGAACCCTTCACGGTCGCTGGTTGCCATCGAGAACGGAGCTGTCACGGGACGTCGGGTCGGCAGCGGAGCGACGAACCTGGTGCTTGACCTCAAGACGCGAAAGCAGCGCGGTGAGGACAAGGTCAACTACGAATTGAATATCGGCGCTCGGCAGTTCAAGTGCACCACCGTGGGGATCTTCCGACCCGAATATGGACTGGTCGGTGCACTGTGCGTGAACATCGACAGGAACTTCTTGAAGGACGCCGCCGATCAAGGCGGGGACCGGATCCATGCGGTGATCGACAACATCATTCGAACCGATTTCCAGCTCGATGAGAACATCTTGTCGCAGGATGAGTACGCAAGCGCACAACGCGGGAAGCGGCACTATCTGGACGAAGCGGTCAGGTCGGATACGACGCACACTCTCGAACGGAAGCTCGCCGCGATCCTCTTCTCCGACATCGTCGGATTCACGACGCTGATGGGAAGGGATGAGAAGCTCACGTTCGAGATCATGGAAGCGAACGATGCGATCCACGCGTCTGCGATCTCGGCACACGGTGGTGTCCTGCTCAAGAAGCTCGGCGACGGGATGCTCGCTAGTTTTGACTCCGCATCGAGCGCCGTTGCGTGTGCATCACAACTCCAACGAGAGGTAGTAGCCGACGGTCGATATCAGATACGGGTCGGGATACACCTCGGTGAGGTAGTCAAATCAGACGGTGATGTCCACGGCGACGGCGTCAACATTGCGTCGAGGGTTCAAGATCAGATTGAGCCCGGCCAGATCGGTGTGACCAAGGTCGTGTACGACAACGTCAAGAACAAGCCAGGTGTGTCCGCAACGTTGATTGGTGAGCGGCCACTCAAGAATGTTGACCGGCCAATGACGCTCTACCTCGTGGACTCGACTGCGGGTTCGAACTCGCCCGAGTGACGCAGACCAGAACGTGACTGGCCTGCCGGGCATAGAGTCTCTTTGATGGACAGCATCTTGGAGGCGACGCGATGATCACGCGGATCTGGAGGGGGTGGACGCGCCCCGAGGACGCCGAGACGTATGCCGCATACATCAAGGCGACCGGGATCGTCGTATACAAGGCAACCCCAGGCAATCAGGGTGCGTATCTGATCAGCAGGCCTGATGGTGACCGAACCGAATTCCTGACGGTCAGCTTCTGGGACAGCCTCGAATCGATAGCCGCGTTCGCTGGCGTCGATATCAACAAAGCGGTCTTCTACCCCGAGGACGACCGGTTCCTCATCGACAGAGAGACCACCGTCACGCACTTCGAAGTCCACTGACTTCTGCGCTCGCGCGAGCCACGGCAGTTGGAATGGTGGGACGTCCGCCACCGTTAGAATATTGAGCGCTTACTCAAGAACTGGAAGTCACCAGCATGTCCACCTCACAGTCGGTACGGAGGGTTGCGATCGTCGACGGACTCCGCACGCCGTTCGCCAAGTCAGGAACGGTTCTCCAAGGCGAAACCACACTCGAACTCTCGAGCGCAGTCGTCGCCGAACTGCTCGCACGCTCAGGCGTTGGCGGCTCCGACGTCGACCGAGTCGTGTACGGCTCAGTGGTACAGGACGTCGACTCCCCCAACCTCGCACGCGAGATCGTCCTCGCTGGACCGTTCCCACAGTCAACCGATGCCTACTCCATCACTCGTGCGTGTGCCACCTCCGCACAGACGGTTGTCAGCGCATCACAGGCGATCGCTCTCGGAGAGGCAGACATCGTGATCGCAGGTGGAGCAGACTCGCTGTCACGGCCTCCGATCGGATACTCGGATCGCTTCGTCGAGCTGATGATGCAAGCCAACGCCGCCAAGGACACACCGACGAAGATGAAGATCTTCTCCAAGGTACGTCCCAAGGACCTTGTCCCCAATCCGCCAGCGATCGCCGAGCGTTCGACCGGCGAGACCATGGGCGACTCCGCAGAGAAGATGGCGAAGCAGAACGGCATCACACGCCAAGCACAGGACGAGTACACCCTCGAATCCCACGCGAAGGCGTCGTCAGCATGGGCTGAAGGCATCTTCGACGATGAGGTCATGCCGTATCGCTTGCCACCGAAGTTCACCGACACTGTCGAGCGGGACACGATCGTCAGGGACGACTCGACAATGGAGAAGTTGGCATCGCTGCGCCCCGTGTTCGACCGCAAGTACGGGTCGGTCACTGCCGCGAACTCCTCCCCCCTCACGGACGGCGCGTCAGCCGTGATGCTCATGGAGGAGTCCGTTGCCAAGGCGATGGGCTACGAACCACGGGCGTATATCCGCTCCTATGCGTTCGCTGCCCTCGACCCCAACTGGCAGCTCCTCATGGGGCCTGCGATCACGACGCCGATCGCGCTCGACCGGGCAGGGATGACACTCGCAGACATCGATCTCATCGACATGCATGAGGCGTTCGCTGCCCAGGTCCTCTCCAACGTGCAGGCCTTCGAGTCGGATGCGTTCGCAAAGGAGCGTCTCGGGCGCGACAAGGCGATCGGTGAGATCGACCGATCGAAGTTCAACATCTACGGGGGCTCAATCTCGCTCGGACATCCGTTCGGCGCAACGGGGGCACGCCAGATCTTGACGATGGCGAACGAACTCGATAGGCGAGGCGGCGGCACCGCTTTGGTTACCCAATGCGCAGCCGGCGGACTCGGCGCAGCGATCGTGTTGGAGCGATAACCATGGATCTCAAGAACCACCACTTCGAACTGACCGATGACGGCGTCGCCATCCTGTTGATGGACAGGCACGACGAAGGGATGAACACCCTCGGTGAGGACTTCGTCCGTGAACTCGACACAGCTGTCGATCGGCTTGACCAGGATGACGTGAAGGCAGTTGTGATCGGGTCTTCGAAACCGGACTTCCTCGCAGGCGCCGACATGCGGATGTTCGCCGAATTTGCCTCAACGGACGAAGCGGTCGACGCACTCACGGCGCTCCATTCGATCTACGGACGGATCGAGGCTCTGCACATGACAGCGGGCAAGCCGGTCGTCGCAGCCATCAACGGCGCATGCCTTGGTGGAGGGCTCGAGTTGGCGTTGACAGCATCGATGCGCATAAGCACGGACAGCCCGCGGACACAGCTCGGTCAGCCAGAGGTTCAGAGCGGGGTCCTACCCGCCGCCGGGGGCACGCAGAGATTGCCGGCTTTGGTCGGTCTCCAGACCGGGCTCGAGATGATCGTCGGTGGCCGCCCAGTAAGGGCCCGCAAGGCGAGGAAGATCGGCCTCGTCGACGAGGTCGTGCCGGTCGAGGTGTTACTGGACGTCGCCACCAGGCGGGCAAAGGAAGCGATCGGTGCGAGCCCGAGGAAGGCCTCCTTCCTCTCGAAGCTGAACCTTGGAAGTGCCCAGAAGCTCGCGCTCGAGAAGAACCCCGCAGGACGGAAGCTGCTCTTCAAGAAGGCAACGGAGCAGATGATGGCCCAGACGCACGGCCACTATCCAGCTCCTCGCCGGGCAATCGAGGCCGTTCAGATCGGTGTCGAACAGGGACGGGTAGCCGGATTCGCCGCGGAGATCAGGTTCTTCGCAGAGCTTGTTCAGACCCCGGAATCCAGGGCGCTGCTCTCGCTGTTCTTCGGCTCCCAGGAGCTGAAACGAGACTCGGGGATAGACACGGACACCCAACCTCACTCCGTCGACGACATCGCTGTCATCGGTGGAGGGCTCATGGGAGGCGGTGTGGCAGCGGTCTCGACGCTCAACGCAAATGCGTCGGTGAGAATCAAGGAAGTTGACAACGCTGGTGTCGGGCGGGGCCTCTCCTACGTGAACAGGGTCGTTTCGAAGCGAGCCAAACGTAGGCGGATGAGCGAGTTCCAGGTCGATCAGATCCTCAACAGGGTCACCGGCTCAACGACGTGGGACGGATTCGGACCCACCGATCTTGTGATCGAAGCCGTGTTCGAAGATCTCGACCTGAAGCGCTCGATCGTCAAGGATGTCGAGGCGAGTACAGGTCCAGAGACAGTATTCGCCTCGAACACATCATCGCTTCCGATCACAGCGATCGCCGAGGGCGCGAGCCGACCAAAGAACATCGTCGGCATGCACTACTTCTCGCCCGTGGAGAAGATGCCGCTGCTTGAGGTGATCACCACACCGAAGACAGCAGACTGGGTCACGGCAACGGCCGTTGCCGTAGGCAAGCGTCAAGGGAAGACCGTCATCGTCGTGAACGACGGTGTCGGCTTCTACACGACACGGGTTCTCGGCCCGTACACGAACGAGGCAGCCTTCTTGCTCGAAGATGGTGCATCGGTCGAGGACATCGACGGGGCAATGACGTCCTGGGGATTCCCGGTCGGTCCTCTACTTCTCGCTGATGAGGTTGGCATCGATGTCGGCGCGCACATCGCCGTGATCCTGTCTGATGCGTTCGGCGCCAGGATGAACGGCCCTTCGCTGATGGCCGGGTTGATCGACGACGACCGCAAGGGTCGCAAGAACGGCAGAGGCTTCTACCGCTACGAGGACGGCGAGCGCAAGGGTGTCGACGAGACCGTCTACGACGCACTCGGACTCGGTGAGAGGAGGTCGGTTCCCCGCGAGGAGATACAGGATCGGTTGACGCTGGCCTTCATCAACGAGGCCGCGCTCTGTCTTGAGGAGGGAATCCTCCGCTCCGCACGTGACGGAGATGTCGGTGCAGTGTTCGGACTCGGGTACCCACCGTTCAAAGGCGGCCCATTCTGGACCGTGGACCAGATGGGCGCAGACGTCGTCGTCAAGAAACTCGAAGCGCTTGCAGAGTCCCACGGCGACCGTTTCGCACCGGCGCAGATCCTGAAGGACCATGCAGAAAGTGGCTCGGCCTTCCGTTAGAACGCGACCCGCCATCGCCGACACGCACCATGGAACGTCATCGTCGCCGCTCCTTGCTAGCGTGCACTCTCACGGTTTCCGATTGCGGATCCCGATCATGAATCCCGATGGAGGTTGATTCTCAATGACCAGCGAAGGCGGCACATCAGGCGGAATCAGCGTTTGGGTTTGGGTGGCTATCGGAGGAGCGGTCATCTTGGCGATAGTCCTCGCCATCGTTCTGTCGAGCAGCGGAGACGACGAGGAGTCGGCAGCCACGACCTCGACGACTCAGGCCACGACCACGACAGCGGCAGAGACAACCACGACCGCAGCAGAGACGACCACCACGACAGAAGAGACCACAACGACGACCGAGGCCGTGACGACCACGACCATCGCAGCGTTCCTGGTCCCCGAGACCACGATCATTGGTGTGCTCGCACCGTACAGCGCGGCGTCA
>CAXMSN010000056.1:0-28982 GCA_964196275.1 uncultured Kiloniellales bacterium
ACACGAGTGGTGCCGCAGCAAGTTCGATTGAGCCGATATTGGACTTCGACGGTTTCGATTCGCTCTCGAATGTCAACTTCGTCGGAACGGCGAAACTGGCCGACAGCTCCGTGTCCCTAACCCGCAGGGAACCGGGCAATAGCGCTGGCGCGTTGTGGTCTGCGATCCCCGTTGAGGTCGCGGACGGTTTCGAGTCAGTGTTCGTGTTCGAGATCGATCACGTCTCTTGGTCCAGCATCGGTGACGGATTCGCTTTCGTGATCCAGAACGCCGGGAGAGACGTAGTCGGTGACATTGCTTCCGGAAACGGGTTCAAGGAAATCCCCAACAGCCTTGCGGTTGAGTTCGACACCGTGTACCACGACTACGAGAGCGACCCGATCACGGCGATGCCCGATGCCGGTTCTCCGCAACTCCTCGCCAATCATGTGGCCATCCACACCATGGGCTCCGAGCCGAACACCTCGCATGCACGCAGCAAGGTCGCCCACGCAGCGCTCGACCCTGTGCGGCTGTACGACCGCAGCCCTCACATTGCGCTGATCAGGTACGTTCCCGGGACCTTGTCCGTGTTCGTTGATGACCTACAGGAGCCAGTTCTTGTGGCGGCGGTTGATCTCGATGGGCTATTGGACCTGAGCGGCGGGAACGCATACGTAGGCTTCACCGCCTCTACCGAGACTTTCTACGCGGACCATCTCATCCACGCGTGGGCGTACGGTTCTCCTTGCTTGAGCGAAGGTTGCCAGGAGCGGTAACGCGGGATCGCTGCGCCGGAACTACTGCCGAGTGGTTTGTGAGATCTTCCACGCCTGAGCGCCCACGGCTACCGCGATCAACACGATCTCGAGACCGAGCGACACCCACAGTCCGTAGCCGAGTCCGTAGTACAGCGCCACGAAACCGACCACCCCGCCGACCGCAACGACGAACCATTGCTTCTTGGTGAAGATGCTCATGTTTCCAAGCTAATCGCGTGGCGGCAGGTCACACCCCAAAGTCGACATCGGTCTGACTCCAACCCCGTCATCCCTCGCCCGTGGATCGTGCTGTCTTCGCAAGTCGTGCGAGCCTCTGCTCCCATACCGCTGCGCGCTGTGCCAGCCACTCCGATGCGGGTTCCAGGCCCTCGTTGTCAACCGAGAACAACGTCTCGCGGCCCTCTCGACGAGACGAAACGAGCCCCGCTGCGCTGAGCTCGGACAGGTGCTTCGCTACCGCCTGTCTGCTGATCGGCAGCCTTTCAGCAAGCGATGTGGCCGTAGCAACTTCATCGTCGAGCCATTCGAGCAACTGGCGCCGCGTCGGATCCGAAAGTGCGGCGAACACATGGTCCGCTTCGGTCGTCACGCCTTCGCTGAGGCCGCGGTCAGATAGTCGACCAGGTCCTGCATCTCTGCCTTCCAGCCTGCGGTGTTCTCTGCAAGGTTACGTTCGGCGATCTCAGCTGGCAGCGATGCGAAGCCGGACTCGACGACCGTCACAATGGTGGATTCTCCATCACTCATCAATGTGAACTCAACGAGCGTCGAGGGGCCCTCGTCGACCCGCTGTGAGTTGTCAGCCACCCAGCGGTACGAGAACAACGTTGGTCGTTGTACCTCCTGCACGATCGCGTGGGAAGAGGATGCATATTCGGACCACCCGAAGACCGCTTCCCCGCCTGGTTTGAGGTCGATCTCCACCTCGTCACCGAACCAACTTCTGATCCCTTCCAGGGTGGTCAAGGCCTCCCATACGGCCTCTATGGCCGCCGGAATGGCGACGCTGCGTTCAATCGTGTCCTGCATGCTTCCTCCTACGTGCAACTCGTTGGTTGCGTATCATGTGCAACCTATCAGTTGCGCATGAGGCTGTCAAGGGAGCTCGGCTCCGCCTCGCTCCGAGACCCGCTCGGCTCCACCTCGCTGACGTACTACGTGGCCCGCGTCTGTCGTCTGGCGTCTGGTTTCCGTTGTCCGTAGTCTTTCCGCAGAAATCGCGCGAGAACACGCGATTCCGCACTATCTTCCCAACAGCCGCACCGGGTGGAGGCCAGCGCTTGTCGCTTCCCCGGTGGATAACGGCTACATCTCTCACCGGTTGGACTGCCTCTCTCGACCGACCCGGAGCAACGGCGGCATAGGCGCCGCGCGGCTTTGGGCGAGACCGAAACAGTCCCAACCGCCCCTTTGCCGGGCAAGGAAACTTCATTATGTCCAACCCTTTTGGCCAACTCGGCCTGCCCCAAGAAATCGTTGATGTGCTTGCGAAACACGAAATCGTCGAACCATTCGCGATTCAAAGTGCATCGATCCCAGACGTGATATCCGGCAGGGATGTCGCCGGCAAGGCGCCGACGGGATCTGGCAAGACACTGGCATTCGGCTTGCCGATGCTTGCCCGTGTGGGCACAGCAGCCCCAAACCGCCCCCGAGGGTTGATCCTCGCACCGACCAGGGAACTCGCGGCACAGATCAGACTGGAACTTGCACCGTACGCCAAGGCCATGCACCGGAAGGTGTCCGCTGTGTTCGGAGGCGTCCGCTATCAGCCGCAGAGGGATTCACTCCGCAAGGGCGTAGACATCCTCGTTGCAACGCCGGGTCGGCTTGAAGACCTCATCGAGCAGGGCGCTGTGAATCTCTCCGATGTCGACCTCATCGCTGTCGACGAAGCGGATCGCATGGCCGACATGGGATTCCTCCCCGACGTTCGCCGGATCCTCGACCAGACCTCGGATGATCGCCAGACACTTCTCTTCTCAGCCACACTCGACGGTGACGTTGGCGTGCTGATCAAGAGATACCAGACGAATCCGGCGCGGCACGAAGTTGCGGGCGTCGAGACGAAGGTCACCGATGCGGAGCATCATTTCTGGCTTGTCGATCACCATGACAAGGTTCGCCACACGGCCGACGCCGTTGACCGGACCGGAAGCACGATCGTCTTCGCCCGTACCCGTCACGGCGCTGACCGCCTCGCCAGACAGCTTTCGAAGCTCGGTGTCGAGACCGTTGCCATGCATGGTGGGCGGTCCCAGAACCAACGGAACCGAGCGCTTGCCTCGTTTTCTGCTGGCAGAGTCCAGGCGCTGGTCGCAACCGACGTCGCTGCGAGAGGCATCCACGTCGACGACGTCGCATCTGTCATTCACTTCGATCCACCACAGGGACACAAGGACTATCTCCACAGGTCGGGTCGCACGGCCCGTGCCGGCGCAACGGGAACCGTGTTGAGCCTCGTCACGCACGGGGAACGAAGGGCGGTTCGCAGGATGCAGGGGAGCCTGAGCCTGGAGATCCCAATCGAGCACCCGCGTCCAGAGAAGCTCCCCGAAGGTGAGTGGACGAGTCGACCAGCCCCAAGGTCAGCCCCTCGTGAGGATGCACGGCCAAAGGCGCGGGTTGAACAGTCGGAGCCCGAGCAGGCGCCCGCACGGAAGAAGCCGAAGCACAAGAAGCCGTCCACTCCCGGCGGGGCCATGCAGAGCATCTACATCGGGAACCTTCCATGGAAGGCTACAGGTGACGATCTCAGGGCGATGTTCCAGAAGTTCGGCACGGTGAACAGCGCCATGGTGAAGATGGACCGGCGAGGCCGGTCCAAGGGCGTCGGCTTCGTCGATATGCCTCGCTCGGCGGCGAGTTCAGCAGTGCATGCGATCAACGGATCGAAGATGAGCGGAAGGCCGCTGAACGTGCGCTTCGCAAATGAAAACCGCAAGGCGAACCAGGGTCCATCCAAGAGGTCCCGCTACTAGGGCTGCTCGCCGGGCACGTCCGCGATACGGGCTCGCGCTGCGGCTTCCTCAAGTCCCTTCTCGAGGCTCTCCGGATCGAGCGTCACCGGTTGGAGCGTGTCCATTGTCCACCGAGTTCGTGGCGTCGTGAAGAAGTCGCCACCGTACACATGAATAGCGGCTGTCCATTCCCGCGTCGGATTGCGAACTGAGTGAACGACCTCCGAACCGAGAGCCACGGTGTCCTTCACGAGCATCGTCTTGCTGGCGCTGGGGGCGATGCTCCCGTTCTGGAGCCGCTTGTAGAACTGATTGTCCTCGCGACCGCCGTAGACACCGATGACTGCCCAGGTGTTGTGATCATGGGCAAAGAGATCCACTTCAGGCGGCCACACGATGTGGAGCGCTGTGAGTTCGTCGGTGTTGTGCCAAACGGTCATCATCGGACTCTCGGACCACGGCTTCACCGCTGACTCGATCGCAGCCGGACTTGAAACGGCGCGCTCAACGATCTCTTTCACTGCTGACGCTGAGCGATCCCCACTGCGCACCGCCGCTAGGCACTCCGCTATGAGCGTGTCTTTGTCGAAGTTCGTCATGTGTCCTCGTCTCCCATCCGGTGCTGTCAGCCAGCGGCTGCCGTATCTCCCACGTTCTCGAAGTCCCAGTCGTCTCTCGACGCTCTGGCGGCTTCGACATCCACTTTCGCAAGCAGCAGCATTCCCAACAGGAAGAACGCCGCGACCGAGAGGATCGCGACCCTGCCTGAGCCTGTCGCTGCGCTCACGAGACCGAACACGAGTGGCCCGATCCCTGACAGCTTCGAGAACACTGAGTAGAAGCCGAAGAACTCGGCCGATGCCGCCTCCGGGATCATCGTGCCGTACAGGCTTCGCGACAACGCCTGAACGCCGCCGAGAACGAATCCGACGAAGGCCGCGAGTGCGAGGAAGCCTGACGAAGAGCCCTCGGGGATGAAGTAGGCGGCACCCGCGATGAGCGTCCATATCGCCAGGCTGACCAGGATCGCTGCCTTCGGACCGATGCGACCGGAGAGCGCTCCGAACATCAGCGCACCGACGAAGGCGATGAATTGGACGAGTAGGAACGCCAGAGCGATCGTCTCGAGTTCGAGTCCGAGTGTGTCCTCGGCGTACACACCAGACACAGCGATCACTGTTCCCGTTCCTGAGTTGTAGAGAACGAAGGCGACAACGAAAAGCAGAAGCTGCGGGAACTGGGTCAGCTTCTTGGTCGTGTCCTTCGTGCGGTTGAAGCCGATCGACACGTAGTCGGTCAGTCCACGGCGATCGCCCTCGGACGCTGAGTCCTTTGGCAGCCGTGACAGAGCGAACAGCGAGAAGCCCATCCACCACAGACCTGAACCGAAGATCGCAATCCGTGCGGCGAGCGCCTCTGTGAGGGCAGCATCGGGCTCATCCGAGCTGAACAGGATCAGGACGAACGCCATGAGGAGGTACAGGCCACCGCCAAGGTATCCGAGCGCAAAGCCTTTCGACGAGACCTTGTCGATCGTGTCATCCGTCGTTATGTCAGGCAGGAAGCCGTCGTAGAAGACGTTTGCGGCTACGAACCCGAACTGGCTTATTACCACGAAAAAGAGGAACAGCGGTACCTGGCCTGCCGGTACGAAGGGGATGATCAGGGCGAAGGCTGCGCCGGCGAACGCAAAGTTCCTGAGCATGCGGCGCTTCGAATCCGTGAAGTCAGCGACTGCGCCGAGGACGGGCATCGCAAGCAGCAGCACGATCGATCCAAGCCCGATCAGGATGCTGAAGAGCGCCTCTCCCGAGAGACCCCAGTACGTATCGCCGAGCATGATCGTTCCGGTGAAGAACGCTCCGACTACCGCACCGAAGATGGTGATGTAGGCCGAGTTGGCCCAGTCGTACATCGCCCATCCGAAGATGGTTCTCTTGTCGTTCTTTTCCGCCATCCCGCTTCCTCGGTTGTGTGCTCGCAGCGACGGTAGTCCGGTCGGGTTCACCCTGCTTGACTGCGGCGGAACGGAGGGTTGTGTCGCCCAGAGCCTTCGGGGTCACGGAACGGTGCGATCGAGACCGCTGTGATTCTCAGGCAGTCCTTAGGTCCCTATAAGCCTGTGTTCAACAGGGTGCTGTTACCTACATGGGGTAGCCACTCATCAGGAGCATCCATGAAACGCACCCTTATCGTCCTGAGCGCCTTTGCGCTCGTCCTCGCTGCCTGTAGCAGCGATGGTGGATCCGAAGTCGCATCCCTCGAGGGCCTCGCGCCAGACCTGGCCGTGGTGACCGACGATGCGTCCCCGGAAGCCGTCGACGAGGACTCGATCCTGGCCTTCGCACAGTGCATGAGGGACAACGGCATCGAGGACTTCGAAGATCCCGATATCGGAGCTGACGGTTCCGTCGGTTTCAGGTTCGGTGGTGCCGTGCAGGACAGTGAGGCCGATCGGGACACGATACGAGCGGCGTTCGAAGCGTGTCAGGAGCACCTCGGAGGGCTCTCCTTCGGGCCAGGTAGCCGTGACCGCTCAGAGATCGAGGACACACTTTATGAATTCGCCGTCTGCATGCGCGAGAACGGCTTCGACATGCCTGATCCAGACTTCTCGAGTCTCCTCGAGGGCCCAGGCGATGGTGAGGGTGGCGAGGGCCCCTTCGGAGGAGCTTTCGATGCTGACGATCCTGCCTTCACGTCCGCTCTCGAAGCGTGTGAAGATGTCTTTGGCGGAGGCCTCCGGTTTGGCGGCGGTCGTCGCGGTGACGGCTGATGACCGTTGACGACATCGAGATCGAGATCCACGAGGAGTCTGCCTTGGCGACCGACCAGGTAGTTGAACAGCGGCGGCGGTGGCCATGGATCGTCGCCGTGACGCTTGGGCTCGCAACAGCCATCGCGATCGTCATCTCAGTGACGTCTAATGGGGATTCCGGCGAAGCGACAGCGACGGCGATGCTGACGACGGCCACCGTGGAGCGAACCGATGTGGTCGCAACGGAGACGCTCGGTGGAACGCTCGGCTACGGCTCCACCGACACGGTTATCTACAGAACATCCCCTGCTGGCGTAACGACCGTCACAGGTCTGGCGTCCGGCATCGTGACATCGGTCGTGGACGAAGGCTCCGTGATCGTTCCTGGTGACGTGTTGTACGAAGTGAACACAGTTCCTGTTGTCGTTCTCGAAGGTGACATCCCTCAGTACAGGGCGTTCCAGTCGCGTATGAGCGATGGCCCAGATGTCGAGCAACTGGAGCGCGCACTCGTCGACCTCGGTTTCGACCCCGATGGGGACATCGAGATCGATGAAGACTTCACGAGTGCCACCAGAGATGCCATCGAGTTGCTCCAGGAATCCATCGGTGCCGACGATGACGGGAGGCTTGAACTCGGCGAGGTCCTATTCGGACCGGCCGCTACGTATGTCTCGGTGGTTCTCGCGGAGCTTGGGGATCAGATCGGTCCTGGTGTCGGCGTGGTGACAACGTCCCGCTCGATCACCGGGACCGTTACGGATCTCATCGCTGAAGGGCAAACGCTCGACCAAGGTGACGTTCTGATGACGGTCGATGGCGAACCCGTCATGCTGCTTCTCGGCGATGTGCCCGCCTACCGTCTCATGGAGATCGGTGTCGAGGGTGTCGACGTGCTGCAGCTACAGACGGCCCTCGAGGATCTCGGCTTCGGTTCGGTTCAGGGATTCTCGGTCGATGGCGAGTATTCCGCCGCAACAGCGGCCGCTGTCGTGGCCTGGCAGATCTCGGTTGGCGCACGACACGATGGCATCGTGAACCTTGGTGACGTCGTGTTCTTGCCCGAATCGATCCGTGTGGGTGCGACCCTGGTCTCTGTTGGCGATGAACTGCACGATGGCATGCCGATCTTCTCAGCGTCATCGAACGCGACCAACGTCTCGGTGAACCTTTCGACGGATGACCAGGACCTTGTTGAGGTCGGTGACGACGTCGTGGTGATCCTTCCTGACGAGTCAAGGGAGCCTGGTGTGGTGTCCGAGATCGGAGCCGTCGTCCAGGCCAACCAGCAGGGGGCGACGTTCTTCGAGATGTCGGTGACGCTGGTCGATCCCCAGGCCGCTCCCGATCTTGATGAGGCTCCGGTCGATGTCGAGATCGTGAGCGACCGCGCTGACAATGTGCTCGTCGTACCTGTGACAGCACTTCTCGCCCTCTCCGAAGGCGGTTACGCCGTCGAGGTCCTTGCAGAAGACGGCTCCATAGTCCTCGTCGCAGTCGACCCAGGGTTGTTCGCTGACGGATTCGTTGAAGTCATGTCTGACGTGTTGGCTGCAGGCATGGAAGTGGTCGTTCCGTGATCGAAGGAGTCATCGCTCCTGAGCGGCTTGCGCTCGGGCTGTCCGCCGTTACGAAGACGTACGACGGCACGCCCCCCGTTCACGCGCTCATCGACATCGACCTGTCCATCGCCGATGGTGAATTGTTGACGATCGTTGGGCCGTCAGGAAGTGGCAAGTCGACGTTGCTTCACATCATGGGAACACTCGACCGGGCCACGTCGGGCACGGTCACGGTCGCAGGTGTTGATGTCGCGACGCAACCGGATAAGACCCTGTCCGCGATCAGGTCGCGCCATATCGGGTTCGTCTTCCAGCAGTTCTTTCTGCTCGCGGGCGAGACCGCGCTCGACAACGTGGCGGATGGGCTCCTCTATACAGGCATGCCTCTCTCCGAGCGCAGGGAACTCGCTCGAGACTCGCTTGAACGTGTTGGCCTTGAGAATCGGGCGGCACATATGGCAACGAAGCTGTCGGGCGGTGAACGGCAGCGGGTCGCGATCGCCCGAGCGCTCATCGGGAGTCCGAACATCGTTCTTGCCGACGAACCGACGGGCAACTTGGACAGCAAGACAGGCGTCGCCATTGTCGACCTGTTGGTGTCACTGAACACCGAGGGGACGACGATCGTTGTCATTACCCACGATCGTGAGCTGGCAGCCCGGTTCCCGCGTCAGGTTTCGATCCTTGACGGCCGAATCGAGAGCGATACGGGGACGATGCGATGACGACGGACACCTCGATTCGCGGTGACATCACGCCGTCACGATTGGCCCCGGCTGACACGTTCCGAGCCGCAGGGATCGGGCTTCGGACGCGGCGCTTGCGCTCTGTACTGTCCGCTCTCGGGATCATGATCGGCATCGGAGCGATGGTGGCTGTCCTCGGACTGTCCGAAAGCTCGAAGTCGGACCTCCTGTCGCAGCTTGACCGTCTCGGCACGAACATGCTTCAGGTTCAGGCCGGGACAGGCATCGGGCTCGGCCCCGGCGAGTTGCCAGATGACGCACCGGAAATGGTGACCCGAATCGGCCCCGTCGAGACAGTTGCTGCTGTGGCCGATGTGGGCGATGCGAGGGTGTATCGGACCGACCTCGTGCCATCCGGCCAGACCAGTGGCCTTACGGTCCGATCGGTCGACACGAATCTGCTCGACACACTGCAGGGATCGATGGCGGATGGAGTGTTCCTCGACGAGGCCAGCCCGGAGTACCCGGTCGTTGTCCTTGGCTCTGTTGCAGCTGACAGGCTGGGGGTTCGGACACTTGAGACTCCGGTATCTGTCTGGCTCGGTGACGAATGGTTCGCGGTCGTTGGGATCATGGAGAGTCTCGAACTCTCGCCAGATCTCGACCGCGCTGCGCTCGTGACGCACGGAGCCGCCGAGACCTATCTCGGATCAGATGTTGTTCCGTCGACGATCTATGTGCGAATGGACCCGTCGGCCGTAGATGACGTCCGAAACGTGATGGCAGCCACGGTGAACCCGGAGAACCCCGACCAGGTGGAGGTCACCAGACCCTCGGATGCGCTTGAGGCACGTGAAGCTGCGGAGTCCGCGCTGACCAACCTTTTCCTTGGCCTTGGTGCAGTCGCCCTCTTGGTCGGTGGGGTCGGTATCGCAAACGTGATGGTGATCTCCGTGCTCGAACGCCGCGGAGAGATCGGGCTGAGGAGAGCACTGGGAGCAACCAAGCGACACATCTCCGTTCAGTTCCTCGGCGAATCGCTTCTTCTGTCGTCGATCGGAGGCGTCGGAGGTGTGCTGCTCGGCGCGGCGGTCACAGCCGCGTATGCCAGCTTCCAGGGATGGGGTGTGCTCGTGCCGGGCGTAGCGATCATCGGCGGGATCACCGCGGCGCTTGCCATCGGTGCGGTCGCTGGTCTGTATCCCGCGATGCGCGCTGCCAAGGTGTCGCCGACCGAAGCTCTTCGAACGCTGTGATGGCCTTCACTGGTTTCTCGTACTCCGCAGTAGCCTGCCGAGCGTCATGAGAACCCCCAGGCGCAGCGTGCGCGTCCTCGTCGCGGTCATCGCGTTTGCCATGCTCGCAACCGCGTGTGACAGCTCGTCTGGGACGACGACCGTACCCGATGAAACGACGACCACGACAGCGGGTGTTGATCCGACGCCAACCTCGACCACCGAGGCGCCGCTCACTTCGATCCCCACGGATCAGATCCCCGGCGGTCACTCGGATTCGATCTCGGACGAGCTTGACGCGGCCATGCGGGCAGAGATCGGAACGCTGATGCTTGTCGCCGAAGTGAATCGAAGTCTTCCGTTCCTCGAGATACCGACCGTCACGATCCTCGATGAGCAAGAGTTCACAGCGCGTGTTGCAGACGAGATCGCGAGCGAACTCGATCTGGAGGAGATCGCAGGAGATGAGCTGTTCCTCCAGCTGATGGGCATGCTTGACGACGACGTCGACTTCGCCCAGCTGATCATCGACGTGTCTGCCGGCAGTGTGGTCGGGTTCTACGACTCAGAGCTGGACGAGCTGGTCATTCCCATCGCGGCCGATGGACTGTCCGAGTATCAGAAGCTCGTTGTCGTTCACGAACTCGTTCATGCACTGACCGATCAGCACTTCGACTTCGCTGACCAGAGGAAAGTCCTTGATGAGACGGGCAACGGCGATGATGCGTCTGCGCTGCTTGCAGGCGTGGAGGGCGACGCCACGTACCAGCAGTTCGTGTACTTCGAGGGGCTTGATCCGGCAGAGGCGGCAGAGGCAGCACTCGAGGTGCTGTCGTTTGACTCGGCGGCTTTCGATGCCGCGCCAACATGGGTGCAACAGGATCTGATGTTCCCATACGAACAGGGGCTCGTGTTCATAGGCCAGATCATCTCCGATGGTGGCCTCAAAGCTGTCGACGAGATGTACCAGGACTTCCCAACCACAACGGAACAGATCATCGAGCCACGCAAGTATCTCCGGCGTGAGGAGCCTGACTCCATCACGCCAGTGTCGGTCGTTCTCGATGGTTGGAGCGTGCATGATGACGCGACGTTCGGCGAGTGGGGAGTCCGGCTGATCCTCGCAGACACGCTCAGCCCTGGACAGATAACACAAGCGGCGTCTGGCTGGGGCAATGATTCATACCGCGTGCTGCTCAAGGGTGATGATGTTGCCGTGGCGTGGAGTTATCTCGCTGAGAGCATCCAGGACGCAGAGGATCTGGTCAACGCTCTCATCCTCCATGCAAGGGGCCCGATGGGTGCGACGTCATCCCGGGAATCAGGTGGAGGCCTCCTGTTCGAAGGCGGAGGAACGTACGTCTTCATCGACCGAATCGACGACCGCTTCGTATTCATAGCTTCAACGGACGAGTCTGGCGTCGCAGACCTAAGAGTCCAGATGGACGTCTGATTCGTCCTCACTGCGAGGGAGGACGGGCGAAAGCAGTGAGCCAGGAGGGTGTTGGGCGAACCGAACTGATGCCGAAGCAGGCGCGGCAACTCGCAGGCCGCTTGCATCGTCGCTTCGCTCCTCTGCCATCCGATATCCAGCCGCTCCGGGCTTGCGGGCTCGGCAGGCCCCCTGCATCGTCGCTTCGCTCCTCTGCCGTCCCCCCTGAAGGGAGGACGAATCCGATGCTGGTCCGTAGTACGTAATACCCAATTCGGAGCGCCCGAAGGGCGCGACACGATCCCTCTCGACATTCGTGTCAGGACGTCGTAAACCAGTGATGTGAGTCCGGAACGTACGACAGCAGAGAGTTGGCTGGGTCAGCCGCGCCCAGCGTTGGGCTTGCGGCCGTGGTTCGCCTTAGAGCGGCGAGCGCGGAGCTTACGTCGTTTTGCCTTTGCCATAGTGCGACAAGCGTACCAGCGGAGATGACGTATCAGCGACTGAATCTCTGTTGGGGCTCTGGTGGAGTCGCGGGAGTCCTTATCGCAGATGACTTCTCAAGTCGACTCCTCGGCATGCGTCGGGTCGGCGCCAAGTCGGTTCTCCTGTGGACCTCATCGGTCCACACATTCGGGCTCGCCGAGCCAATTCGTGTCGTACATCTCATGAACGACGGCGTCGTCGAGGCGCTGGCAGTGGTGGCGAAGCGAAGAATCCATCGCCGGGGTGGGTTGGGTTGGATACTTGAAATGCCGGTATCCGTCGAGCCTCCCGAACTGGGGATCAAGGTCATGGCTCTACCATGCAACGATGTCCGGAAGTCTCGTCCTATGTGCAACCCCAATCGGCAACCTCGGTGACGTGTCTTCGCGACTCAACGACGCTCTCGAGAGCGCAGATGTGATCTTCGCTGAGGACACGAGGCGGACCGGTGTTCTGCTCAACCATCTCGGTGTGTCAACGTCGATGCGTAGCTATTTCGCAGGGAACGAGCGAGCGCGGAACGAAGAACTCCGCGAACTCCTGACCGAAGGAAAGATGGTCGCACTCGTGTCAGATGCTGGCATGCCAGTGGTTTCCGACCCCGGGTACTCGGCTGTGAACGTGGCGATCGAGTGCGAAGCAACCGTTACAGCCATCCCGGGACCCAGTGCACCAGTGACCGCCATTGCCATATCGGGGTTCGTCGGCGACCGATTCGTGTTCGACGGATTCCTCCCGCGGAAGGGGAAGGAGCGGAAGGAGGCGATCGCATCGATCGCGGTGCAGCAGCGCCCCACTGTGCTGTTCTCAGCAACCCGCAGGGTCTCATCCGATCTCGCTGACCTCGCCGATGCATTCGACCCGAACCGAAGAGTGGTCGTCACCAGAGAGCTCACGAAACTCCACGAAGAGATATGGCGGGGGACAGCTCAAGAGGCAGCAGATCACTGGGCCTCAGCGGAGCCACGAGGCGAGTTCACCCTCGTGATAGAAGGCGCGGTCGCCGAAGTCCCCGATCTCGATGCTGCGACCGCTTTGGCTCTGACACGAATCGATGACTCGATCCCGATGTCCACCGTGGTCAAGGAGGTCGCAAAAGCGACCGGTGTATCAAAACGCGAACTCTACGACGCAGTCCTAAAAGCACAATCCTGAACTGTCCTCCCTTCAGGGGGGACAGCAGAGCAGCGCCAGCTGCGATGCAGGGGGGTCTCCGAGCCTGCGAATCCTGAGTGGCTGGAGATCTCTAAGTCCGACGGCAATCCCCCTGGCTCGCTGTGCTCGCCCGTCCCTCTTGAAAGGGGGACGGAAGAAGGGTCTCAGACCGTTGAGAGGTTCGAGCGGCAGTCGGCGCACACGCCTCGGTTGCGGTACTCGCGGACGTCGATCATCGACTCGCAGAACGTGCATGTCGCCTCGAGTTTCCGAAGGACGATGCCGCCATTCTCAACCGTGATCGCGAGCTCGTCGCCTTCATGGATGTTGAAGAGCCGCCTGGCTTCGGCAGGAACCACGATCCGTCCGAGGTCGTCGATCTTTCTGACGATGAGGGTGTCCACGGCCTCTGCTCCGTTCGATGGTGTCGCGGATTTCTTGCTCCAAGCGTACCGGCTCGTAGGCCCACAGTGGCAGGTTCGTGAAGTCGCAGATGTGGCAGCTACGACTCGAAGCGCAGCGCCGGTAGCATCGCCCCATGTCGGCTGACAATCCCAAGAAGGTGCTCGTTGCGGTCGCATGGCCGTACGCCCAAGGCCCCCTCCACCTTGGCCACATCGCCGGGGCGTATCTCCCACCGGACATCTTTGCGAGATATCGCCGAGCGATCGGTGACGATGTGCTGATGGTCTCTGGTTCCGACGTGCACGGGACGCCGATTACCGTCAAAGCCGACGAGATGGGCATCTCTCCACAGGATGTCGTCGGGAAGTACCACCCCGAGTTCCTCTCGTACTGGAAGGATCTCGCGATCCAGTTCGACTTGTTCACGACGACAGGCACCGAGACGCACCGCAGGGTCGTGCAGGGCTTCTTCATGAAACTTCTGGAGAACGGTTACCTGTATACCAAGGTCTCTGAGCAGTATTACGACGAGAAGGCGGAACGCTTCCTGCCAGATCGCTACGTCGACGGCACCTGCCCCCACTGCGGGTATGCGCAAGCGAGAGGCGACCAGTGCGACAACTGCGGGAGGACACTGGACCCGACCGACCTCATCGACCCGAAGAGCAAGCTTTCGGGCACGACGCCTGTGCTCCGCGAAACGGAGCACTTCTACTGGAAACTCAGCGAGTTCAACGAGCCGATGCTCGAGTGGCTCATGACCCGAGAAGGTTGGAGACCGCACGTTCTGAACTTTGCGGTCGGCATGGTGAACGAGGGTCTCCACGACCGGGCGTTCACACGGGACCTTGAGTGGGGTGTCCCGGTCCCCGTTGATGACCTCGGTCCCGGCAAGTCGATATACGTGTGGTGGGAAGCGGTCATGGGGTACCTCTCGGCGCCGCAGGAATGGGCCGAGCTACAAGGCACGCCGGATGCGTGGAAGGAGTGGTGGCAGAACCCGGATGCTGAGTCCTACTACTTCGTTGGCAAGGACAACATCCCGTTCCATGCGATCTACTGGCCAGCGCTCCTCATGGGGCACGGTGGCCTGAACCTACCTACGGACGTCCCTGCGAACCAGTTCGTGACCTTTGGAGGCGTGAAAGCCTCGAAGTCACGGGGAGTCGGGGAGTCGGTCGGATGGTATCTCGACCGCTTCGAACCAGACGCCCTTCGCTATGCGATGGCAAGGAGCCTGCCTGAGTCGAACGACTCCGACCTTGCCGACGACGATATCGAGCGGCTCGTCAACGACGAACTGGTTGCGACATGGGGCAACCTCGTGAACAGGGTGGTTTCGATGACGGCCCGCTACTTCGATGGTGTGGTCCCGACACCGGGGGAGCTGTCGGACGAGGATCGTGAGATTCTCGAAGGGCGGCAGATAGCCCTCGATGAGGTCGGCTCGATGATCGCGTCCACGAAACTCAGAGCCGGCGTGTCCCGGGCCATGAAAGAAGCGCAGGACGCCAACGTGTATCTCAATGAGACCGCCCCATGGACATCCGCAAAGACGGACCTGGAGCGGACGGGGACATCGTTGTGGGTCGCCTTGCAGCTCATCTCAACTGCGGCGATGTGCCTCTATCCGTACATCCCACGAACGTCGCGGACGGTTCTTGAGTCCCTCGGCGCGCTTGGGGCCAAAGAGGAGATCGTTTGGCACACGCCCGACGTGCAAGCGGGTTTCACCCTTGCGCCGCTTGCCCCGCTGTTTGCAAAGGTCGAGCTCGAACCCGAGGAGTAGCTCCTGTCTGATCCGACCTGGGTGGATACCCACGGACATCTCTTCCTTCTTGAGGATCCGGCTGAAGCCGTCCTTGATCGTGCCTCCGACGCCGGGGTTGGATGGCTGATGTGTCCCGGTATCGACGCAGAGACATCTGCCCGATCAGAGCAGATCTCCCTTGACCATCCCGATCGCGTCAGCTGGTCGGCTGGTCTCCATCCGCACTCGGCCTCAGACTGGCCCGATCAGGAAGAGACGATCCTCGAGCTCGCCTCGCGGGCGAACGCCATCGGAGAATGTGGGCTTGACTACTACCGGGAGCTCGCCCCACGTGACGATCAGAGGAGAACGTTCGCGGCTCACCTCGCTCTCGCCTCAGATCTCGACAAGCCCGTGATCATCCACTGCCGCGATGCATTCCGGGATGTGTACGAGATGCTCGAACAAGCGGCGATCGGTGATTCTGCCGTGCTCCACTGCTGGACGGGCGGTCCGAAGTGGACGAAGCGATTCGACGAACTCGGCGTAACGTTCTCGTTCGCAGGACCGGTCACGTACACAACGGCCGACACGCTGCGGCTGGGCGTCGCCGAGGCTCCTCCCGATCGTTCGATGGTCGAGACGGACAGCCCATACCTCACGCCAGAGCCACTTCGCGGGGCTGACAACGAACCGGCCAACGTCACCTTGACCGGCTCGAAGCTCGCCGAGATATGGGGTCTCAGCTTGGACGAAGTCGCGTCGCTGACGACGGCGACCGCGGCGAGGACGTTCCGCCGTGACTGACAACGGCCGCCAAGCGAGAACTGAGATCCGGCGTCTCCTTGAGGATCACGACCACCAGCCGCGCAAGGCATACGGTCAGAACTTCCTTGCCGACCCCAACATCGTTGAACGGATCGTGTCCGTCGCCGAGCTCGATGGCGACACCGACGTCGTGGAGATCGGGGCAGGGACCGGTGCGCTCACGGCCGCCCTCGCACGGGTCGCACACACGGTTGTGGCCTATGAAATCGACCATTCGTTCGAGCCCATCCTCGATGAGACGCTCGCGTCATATCCAAATGTTGACCTCCGATTCGCTGATGTTTCGAGGCTGAGTCTCGGACGGGCGCTCGCGGGTGGCCCGTGGACGATGGTCTCGAACCTGCCATACAACGTCGGAACCGGGATCGTTCTCGACGCACTCAAGGACGCTCCCCGAATCGAACGGCTCGTGGTGATGGTGCAAAAGGAGGTCGCGGATCGTCTGCTTGCTGGGCCAGGCTCCAAGACGTACGGGATCCCGTCTGTTGTCGTCGGCCTCCATGCCCTCGGTCGCCTGGCGTTCACCGTGTCGGCTGACGCATTCGTTCCGGTGCCGAAGGTCGAATCCGCCGTGGTGATACTCGATCGGGTCCAGACACCAGAACTGTCCGAGCGGGCGATCGCATTGGCGACTGCGGCGTTCGGGCAACGACGCAAGATGCTGCGGAAATCCCTGACCGGCACGATCAGAAGCCCGGATTGCTTCGATGTCGCTGGTATCGATCCGACGCGTCGGCCCGAGAGCCTCACACCGATGGAGTTCGTCGACCTGGCGAGCGCGGAGGTGACGTCATGAGAGGGAAGGCGTTCGCCAAGGTGAACCTCGCCCTCGCCGTGTATCCCGCGGCGGCCGATGGCTTCCACCCGTTGAGGGGCCTGTTCCAGTCGATCTCCATGTCCGACACGATCCAGATCGAGCCTTCGTCTGACGATGAGATCACCGTGTCGAACGATGAATCCCCATCTGACAACACCAACCTTGCGTGGGTGGCGTTCGAGTCCGCTCGCCGGGCCGTTCGCATGTCCGCACCTGCGAGCGTCTCCGTTGACAAGCGGATTCCGGCAGGGGCAGGCCTCGGAGGAGGTAGTGCCGATGCTGCCTGCGTGATCGGCCTCATGCAGAACCGTCACGGGTTCGATGACGAGATGGCATGCGACATCGCCGCAGCGATCGGCTCCGATGTGCCGTTCGCCCTCACGGGAGGCACAGCCATCGTCGAGGGACGGGGCGACCGAATCGATGCCCAGCTGCCGCTGACCGGCTTTTCGCTGTGCGTTGTTGTGCCCCCTTTCTCGCTCGAGACGCCAGCGGTGTTCAAGGAATGGGATCGTCTCGGCGGTCCAATTGGCCCGGACGTCCCCGAGACCGATCTTCCCCCGATCCTCAGAGGTGGCCTGCCGATACGGAACGATCTCTATCCCGCAGCGCTCTCCTTGGATGACCGTATCGGAGACTGGCGAGACGACCTCGAACGGCGCTGGGGAGTATCTGTGAGCATGACCGGCTCCGGCTCGGCACTCTTCGCATTCTTCGAATCGGTCGACGAGGCAGCGAGTGCCGCCGAGGCAGTCGATCTTCCGGTGCGTGCGGCCGATGCGGTCTCCCTCGTCGACCGTGGCTGGGAGCAGATCGATGAGTGACGTTGACGGTACACATCTCGCCTGTTCTCCTACACTTCCGCATCGCACCGCGCGATGGGGGGTGGTGTAATTGGCAGCACAGGTGGTTTTGGTCCATCAAGAACGGGTTCAAGTCCTGTCCCCCCAGCCAGCAGAACCAAAGGTTGTGAACCGATGAGTATCAGCGTTGTCATCCTCGCCGCAGGCAAGGGCACGAGGATGCGCACAGGGCGTGCCAAGGCACTTCACACCGTGGCAGGGATGACACTCGTTGAATGGTCGCTGGCCGAGGCGGTAAGCCTTGACCCCGAGGCGATATCGGTCGTGGTCGGTCACGAGGCTGAGAACGTCAGCGCGGTCCTGCCAGCCGATGTCTCCGTCGTCGTGCAGGACCCCCAACTCGGCACAGGCCACGCCACCCAGGTCGGGCTCGGCGGTTTGGCCGATGTCGATAGAACGATCGTCGTCCTTCCCGGTGACATGCCTCTCATCACAGCCGACTCGCTCCGATCGCTTGTCGACGCACACACATCGTCCGGGTCTGCGGCAACCGTGATGACCGTCGACCTCACGGACCCGTCTGGCTACGGGAGGGTCGTGCGTGACGGCGATGCCGTGACAGCGATCGTAGAAGAATCGGATGCGACAGAGCAGCAAAGGCTGATCACCGAGGTGAACACCTCCGTGTACGTGTTCGATGGAACGAAGCTCGATGAAGCGCTCGATCGTGTCAACTCGGACAACGCACAAGCCGAGTACTACCTCACTGACGTCGTCGGCATACTTGCATCCGGCGGCGACTCGGTCGGTGCCGTAAAGGTCCCTTCGGACGAGGGACTTGGCGTCAACACGCAGGGCCAGCTTGCGTATGCCGGGAGCATTCTGCGGTCGCGCATCAACAATCAGCTTCTCGAGTCTGGTGTCTCGATGCTCGATCCCGACAGGGTGTACATCGATGCCGGTGTGGAGGTCGAACCCGGTGCAACGATCCTGCCGGACACCTATCTCTCGGGTACGACGACGGTGGCGGCAGGTGCGGTTGTCGGGCCAGATGTCGACGCATCCGATTCGACGATAGGCCCTGACGCGAGGGTTCGTTTCTCGGTGCTTGACCAAGCGGATGTGGGCAAGGGTGCAACGGTCGGCCCCTATGCCTACCTGAGGCCGGGTGCGGTCCTCAAGGATGGAGCGAAGGCCGGTACGTATGTCGAGATCAAGGCATCGGTGGTCGGAGAGGGATCGAAGGTCCCCCATCTGTCGTACATCGGTGACACCGAGATCGGGGAGAACTCGAACATCGGGGCCGCGACCGTCACCGTGAACTACGACGGTACCAACAAGCATCGAACGAAGATCGGCGACCGAGTGCACATCGGATCGGACACGATGCTCATTGCTCCCGTGACGATCGGGGATGACGCCGTCACAGGAGCCGGGTCGGTCATCACGGATGACGTCCCCGATGGAGCTCTCGGCATCGAACGAAATGACCAGAAGAACATTGAGGGCTACGCTGAACGTCGTCGGAAACGCTCGGAGAGGCAGACGGACTGATGGAACGGCCTGGATTGAAGCGATTCATCCTGTTCACGGGTTCAGCGAATCCTGATCTTGCCGAGGAGGTCGCCAAACTCCTCGATGTTGAACTCGGTGACGTAGAACGTTCCCGATTCGCCGACGGTGAGATCTACATCCGATTCGAAGACTCCGTTCGCGGTGCGGACTGTTTCGTGATCCAGAGTCACTCGGCACCGATCAACGAGCACATCATGGAACAGCTGATCATGATCGACGCGCTCAAGCGTGCTTCTGCCAAGCGGATCACGGCGGTGATGCCGTTCTACGGCTATGCGCGTCAGGACAAGAAGGGTCGCCCACGCGAACCGATCACAGCTCGTCTCATGGGAGACCTGTTCATCGCTGCCGGAGCAGATCGCATTGCCTCGGTGGATCTTCACACCGGCCAGGTGCAGGGGTACATCGACAAGCCGTTCGATTCCCTCACCGCGCTCACCTTGTTCACCGAATACCTCACCCACAAGGTCGATGGGCCGACGACCGTGGTTTCCCCGGACTCCGGTGGTGTGAAGCGCGCGACACGATTCGCACACAAACTTGGCGCTCAGGTGGCATTCGTCTACAAACGGAGGCGTGTCGATGCGAGGAACGAAAGCAGCTCCTCGTGGGTCGTTGGTGACATTGAGGGACGCCACTGCATCATCGTCGATGACATCATCGATACGGCTGGGACCGTGGTCTCGGCCGCAGAGTTGCTTCTCGAGAGAGGGGCCGCTTCGGTGAAGGTCCTCGCCACGCACGGTGTGCTCTCCGGTCCTGCGATTGAGCGACTCCGCGAGGCGCCGTTCACTGAGATCGTCATCACGAACACGCTTCCCGTCACGAAAGAGGCGCTGACGCTGCCAAATCTGACCGTGCTGTCGATCGCACCGATCGTCGCTGGCACGATCGAGGCGATCTTCAATGACAGTTCTGTGAGCGAGATCTTCAAAGGCGAAAACACCTGACCCGGTGGATTCGGCCGCTGTGACGGTCGACCCACTCGACCTCGCCGACATCCTCGATTCTGGGTTCGCGACGTATCGCCGCCGCCGCACATCGATAACCCGAAGGGCGCTCGCACGCTTCGAGGCCAAGGATTGGAACGCGATGCGCAGAGATGCGCTTGAGCGCAGGGATGCATACGGCGTGTCGATCGACCAGGTCATAGCGAGTCTCGCTGCAGCGTCATTCACCACTACAGATCGATCCCTCTGGGCCACCTCGATGGAGCTGTTCCGCGGTCGATACCTGAGTGACCCCTTTCGCCCGATCGCTGAGACGTTCTTCAATTCGGTCGCACGAAAATTGTTCACGACCGAGGGAACCGATACGATGCTCGAGTTTCTCGACTCACCGGACGAACCGCCCGCACCGGCCGCACCGGCCGAGAATCCGACAACAAGGAGATATCCGGGAGACGGATCGTTCGAGTGGATCCACGACGTCCTTCGAGGATGTCGGTTCCACATGTCGTGGGAGGACATCCACTCGGACGTGTCGAAGGCATCAGACCGACTGCCGTTCACGCCCGAACACATAGAGGTCGTCGACCGCCTGTTCTTTCGGGGGAAGGCCGCCTACCTGGTCGGCTCAATCTCGTCTGGTGATGAATCGATTCCTTTCTCGTTCGCGATCAGGCATGGGCGCTCAGGGCTGCGAATTGCCGCTGTGCTCGTGGGGGAGAAGGATGTCTCGATCCTCTTCTCCTATACCCGTGCGGCTTTCCTCATCGCTGCTGACGCTCCATGCTCCCTTGTGGCTTTCCTTTCGGAGCTTCTTCCGCACCGTCCTGAGGCCGAGATCTATGCGGCGATCGGTTTCCGCAAGCAGGCGAAGACCGAGCGATACAGGGATCTCGTTCGGTACCTCTCAACGTCGGATGACCATTTCGTAGAGGCTCCGGGGATCAAGGGTCTTGTGATGATCGTCTTCACGTTGCCGGGATACGAGGTCGTGTTCAAGGTCGTGAAGGACAGGTTCCCTCCGCAAAAGACGGTGACGCCGCGACAGGTTGCAGACCGGTATCAGTTCGTAGCCCGTCACGACAGGGCGGGGCGCCTGGTCGAAGCGCAGCGATTCGAGCGCCTGTCGCTTCCGCTCTACCGATTCAGGCCCGACGTGCTTGAGAAGTTGATGAACGAGGCCTCTCGCACCGTCACTGTCGTGGATGATGAGGTGATGTTCTCAACGGTCTATGTCGAGAGACGCGTCACGCCGCTCGACATGTTCATCCGGGAGGCCGAACCTCAGCAGGCAGCTCGTGGAATCGTCGACTATGGCGCAACGATCAAGAACCTCGCTGCTTCGAACATCTTTCCGGGGGACATGCTGCTGAAGAACTTCGGCGTCACGAACAGCGGCCGGGTCGTCTTCTACGACTACGACGAACTCAGAGAGCTGACCGACTGTCGCTTCCGCGCCTTTCCTCAGTCGAGCGACCCCGCCGATGAGATGTCGGTGACGCCCGTCTTCGGCGTCGGGCCGAACGACGTGTTCCCAGAGGAGCTACCGAGGTTCCTCGGCCTCACCGCCGAACTCAGGGCGGTGTTCGAGGAACAGCACGGAGACCTGTTCGAACCAGACTTCTGGGTCGGGGTCCAACAGCGAATCGAGTCTGGAGAAACCATCGAGATACTTCCGTACAGCCGGGCCCGGTCGCTGTGACCTAACGGCTCACGCCTGATATTTGGGTGATGGTCCGTATCTATTCGCCGCCCGGTCTCCGTCGATGACGTAGAAGACAAAGAGGATGATGGAACCGATAAACGGAAGGAGCAAGAGAAACAGCATTGCCCCGCTCTTGTCGGTGTCGTGCAACCGACGAAAGATCACAGCGATGCTCGGCACGATCATCCCGATGACATAGGCCAAGTACACGACGACCCCAATTCCAGTGAACGCGTCGCTGATGGAGCCGAGTATCGAGGTGACGATCCCCAGAGCGACTATGAAGCCGAAGTTCACGAGACCGAACCACCAGAACTCAGCCCGGCGTGCCCTGCCGTCGAACTGTGCATACTTCTTCGTCACGACCATCTTCCAGATGTCGAACGGCGAATCTGCGGGCACTATCTGCTGGCCCGTCGCCGCTTGAGCGCGTGACTCCGGTGGATACCACTTGCCGTCTGACGCCAACCACCAACCCGGGCCCTCTGATCGATCGCTCATGCTGCTCCTCGCGTAGTTGGCTGGAACCTACACGACTGGGCTCTCAAGAGTGGCTCTTCGGGTGAGACCTCGGAACGTAGCATGATGTACGCATGACGTATGGGGGAGGTCTCAGGACGTGATACGTACTTTGTGCTGCGAGAGCCTGTTTACCGCCTGACCCGGGGTCGTACTACGTCATACGTACGACGTACTACAGCCTGTCGTCTCACCCATCGGTCGTTTGGCTCCCGCTGGCGTCCGACGGGAGTTCCGGAACTCGAAAGCTGGTGCTCACTTCGGCTCGACCCGCCGTACACTTGACCACTGATTCCTCAACCGATTTCTAGGGGACCTCATCATGCAGCAGGAGACCCTGCGCGCCACCAAGCGCATTACTCAAGGAACACGTGCATCTAAGCGGCTCCGCCGCGATGGACGCATTCCAGGCGTCGTGTATGGCACGAACGTGCCAGAGCCTCACGCTGTCCACGTCAATCAGCGTGACCTTCAGGCTGTCCTGCGTACCGACGCCGGCTTAAACGCGATCATCGAGGTCGATGTTGAGGGCGAGCAGATCCTCACCGTCGCTCGTGAAATCCAACGTGACCCGGTTCGTGGCGAGATCACCCATCTCGACTTCATCCAGGTGTCGCTTGACACCGAGATCGAAGCCGATGTGCATCTTGACTTCACCGGCACACCGCACGGTGTCATCGAGGAAGAGGGCATCGCCGAGACGCTCAACTCCTCCGTCACCATCACTGCGCTCCCGAATGCGATTCCGACCTCTATCGCGGTCGACATCAGCCATCTCGGGTTGCACGACACCCTCACCGTTGCTGATCTTCCTGTGATCGACGGTGTGACGTACATCGCCACCGAAGACCATCCTCTCCTCACCGTTGTCACGCAGGCAGCTAAGATCGTTGAAGAGGTTGAGGTCGAAGAGGGCGAAGACGGCCTTGAGGGCGAAGAAGGCGTCGAGGGAGACGAAGCATCATCCGACGATGCCTCCGGGGACGAAGAGGCCTGACCGCCTCTTCCCCTTCGCGTTTCGTCGTCGGGCTCGGAAATCCTGGCTCGAAGTACGACCACACTCGCCACAACGTCGGAGCCGTAACGCTTCGTCGGTTCCTGTCCGACAACGATCTCGCTCTCAAGCGCGCACGCCAAGGCATCTCTGCCGATGTCGCTGAGGTCAATCTCTCAGGGAACCGTGCCGTCGTGGCGATTTCCCGCACGTTCATGAACGAATCCGGGCAAGCCGTCGCACCGCTGGGCAGGTACTACGGAATCGATTCGGAGAGGACACTCGTGATCCACGATGACATCGATGTCCCATTCGGTAAATTGAAGGTGCAGTGGGGCAGAGGTCATGGCGGGAACAATGGAGTTCGATCGGTGATCGACTCCTTGAAGACCGAGGACTTCTGGCGACTCAAGATCGGAGTCGGAAGGCCGCCCGGACGCATGGACCCGGCCGACTACGTTCTTAGCCGCTTTCGCTCTGACGAGGCTGAGGCGATCGACGTTGCGGTGTACCGTGGCGCAGATGTGGCAGCGATGTTCATCACCGATGGTGGCGAGCGGGCACGCCAGTTCGCTGGAGAATTGAACGACTAGTTGGGAGTGCCGTGGATTACGTGGGTGCGATCGATCAGGGCACGACGAGTTCACGGTTCGTTGTTGTCGACTCCGACGGCAACCTGGTCGCAAAATCCCAGGTCGAGCACAGCCAGATCCTGCCTCGTCCGGGCTGGGTCGAACATGATCCGAACGAGATCTGGGAGAAAACGCAACGGGTGATCGGCGAGGCTCTTGACGACCTGGGCGTGGAGGCATCCGACCTTGCCGGTGTCGGGATCACCAATCAGCGTGAAACCGCGGTGGTGTGGGATCGGTCCACAGGGGAACCGGTCGCAAACGCGATCGTATGGCAGGACACCAGAACGGCTGATCTGTGTGCGACGCTTTCGGACGAGATCGGTGAGGAGCGACTCCGCCGAACGACCGGTCTGCCAGCAGCGACGTACTTCTCCGGTCCGAAAGTTCGGTGGCTCCTCGACTCTGACCCCGGTCTGAGATCTCGAGCAGAGCGAGGCGAATTGGCGTTCGGAACGATCGACGCATGGCTCTCATGGAAGCTCACGGGGAAGCACGTAACCGATGTGACCAACGCGTCGCGGACGATGCTCATGGACCTCAAGACACTCTCGTGGGACGTAGCGTTGTGCGAAGCCATCGGCGTGCCGCTCTCGATGCTTCCGGATATCGAAGCATCGATTACTGATTTCGGACCATGTAGTGGCGTTCTTGCAGGCACCCACCTGCGCACGATGCTCGGGGATCAGCAGGCTGCCCTTGTCGGCCAGGCGGCTTTCGAGCCCGGGGACGCAAAATGCACCTACGGGACCGGTGCGTTCCTCCTTGTCAACACGGGGTCAGAACCTGTCGAATCACATTCGGGGCTGCTCACCACGGTCGCGTATCAGCAGGACGGCCACGATCCAAAGTTTGCGTTGGAAGGCGCCGTAGCTGTCGCAGGCTCATCCGTGCAGTGGCTGAGAGACAACCTCAAGATGATCGAGGAGGCTCCAGAAGTAGAAGCACTTGCGGCGTCGGTGGCCGACAACGGCGATGTGTACTTCGTTCCGGCATTCTCCGGACTCTTCGCACCGCATTGGAGGTCGGACGCCCGAGGCATCCTTGCCGGTATGACGCGGTTCACCGACCGTGGGCATATCGCCCGTGCGGTGCTCGAAGCGACCGCGTTCCAGGTCAAGGATCTGCTCGATGCGATGAGCACCGATACCGGTTCCGAGATGCGAGAGATGCGCGTCGACGGCGGCATGGTGGAGAACGGCCTGCTCATGCAGTTCCAGGCAGACATCGTCGGACTCGACGTCGTCGTGCCCGAGATCACCGAGACGACAGTCCTCGGCGCCGCATACGGCGCTGGAATCAATGCCGGCATCTGGGCTGGTCCCGAAGACGTCTCCCGGGGCTGGCGAGAGCACACTAGGTACACCCCGTCCATGTCCGCTGCCGAGGTCGAGCGCCTGTCAACAGGCTGGTCGAAAGCCTTGGAGCGTTCACTGAACTGGACGTAATCGCTCGCTGCGCTCGCTGACAGACCTCAGACCTCAGACCTCAGACCTCAGACCTCAGACCGGAAAGTGGAGCCTCTCTTTCTCGTCCTCCCTGCGAGGGAGGACGGGCGAGCTCGCGAGCCAGGAGGGTGTTGGTCAGTGTGAGACATTCATCCTGCAACATCCCCCTGCATCGTCGCTTCGCTCCTCTGCCGTCCCCCTTGAAAGGGGGACGAAAGGAATGCTGGTCCGTGGCGTCGGCCTACAGGATTCGCTGCTGGTCGGACTTCGGATTTCGGACTTCGGATCTCGCCGTCCGGTCCGTAGTCCGTAGTCCGTAATCTTCTGCCTAGGCTCCCCACATGTCCATTCCGAATCTTCTCGCTGTCACGAGGCTGCTGCTGACGCCGGTCGCGATGTGGTTGATCGTGGAGTCTGTGGACAGTCGCGGTTACGCGTATGCCGCGACGGTTGTGTTCGTTGTTGCGGCGCTCACGGATTTCGCCGATGGGTATCTCGCCCGTCGGTGGAAGATCACCACAACGCTCGGCGCCTTCCTCGACACGGTGGCCGACAAGATCCTCGTGATGGGCGCACTCGTTGCGTTGGTCGAGATTGGCGTAACGAGCATGTGGATCGCTTTCGTGATCATCGGCAGGGAGATCGCCATCATGGGTCTGCGGTCGGTCGCAGCGATGGACCGCGGCACAGTCCCACCATCCCTGTGGGGTAAGTGGAAAGCGACCGTTCAGTTCGTTGCGATTTCGCTCGCGATTCTTCGACTCGACATCGCACTCGGCCCGTTCAGGCTTGACGAGTGGGCCATGTTCGCCGCTGTGATCGTGACAGTGATATCTGCTGGCGATTACTTCTCGAAGTTCCGCGGTGTGCTCTCGAGGCGCGAGCGTGCCGATTAGCGTCTTCATAACGGGTTCGACCGGCGTCGTCGGCTCGCACCTGCTTTCGATGTTGGTGGCCGAAGGCCACGATGTCACCGCCCTGGTTCGCACCGAGGATGCTGCCGAGACGATGTCGGCGTCCGGTGTGCGGCCTGTCGTCGGAGACATCCGTGAACCTGACCTGTGGGCGAAGTCAGTATGGGGTATGGATGTGGTATACCACGTCGCCGGCGTCAACCAGGTCTGCCCTTCCGACCGGGACCTTATGCGCCGCGTGAATGTCGGTGGGGCAGTTTCCGTTGTGGAGGCTTCGGCTGATGCCGGGGTCGGACGCGTCGTCCTAACGTCCTCGGTCGCCGCTATCGGGGAGGCCGAGGGGATGATCGGCACTGAGGCGACAAGACACAGCGGCGACTATCTGTCGGCGTACGCCCGGTCGAAGCATGAGGGTGAGGTAGCGGCATCGGCAGCGGCGACCGACCGTGGAGTGGATCTGGTTGTCGTCAACCCTGCGTCGGTTCAAGGCCCGGGCCGCAGCACGGGTTCCGCGGACATGTTGCTGCGTGCCCTGGGAGCCAAACGACCGTGGCTGATAGATGCAACCGTGTCGATTATTGATCTTGAGGACTGCTCCCGCGGGCATATCCTCGCGGCAGAGCGCGGATCGCCAGGGGAGCGGTACATCCTGTCGGGGGCGACCGTTTCGGTGGCCGATTTGGTCGAGATCGTGAACGCGATCGTCGATTCACCTGTCAACCCGAGATGGCTCTCGCCGGGCGCCTTGAAGACGTTCGGCGTTCCCGCAGCGGCGGTCATCTCGATGCTCAAATCGGACTCCGATGTGTGCGCAGATCTCGTTCGCACGATGTTGCACGGGCACCGATTCTCCAACACCAGGTCACGGGAGAAGCTCGGGCTGGCGTACACACCGATCGAGTTGACCGTTGAACGGACGCTTGCCTGGTTCGCCGACGAAGGGCTTCTGGAGTAGCTGACGCGTTCGACGCTGTACGATTGTGCGCCGTGCCTGCTCCACTCAGACCGCTCCTCGATCGATGGCGCCCTGCCCTCGATCCGCCGGTTCCCGGCCGCTTTGTCGTGCCGCCAGCCGCCAGGGCTGTTGTCCTCGCCGGAGCATTGCGCACATCGACGCGGCCGATCCTGGCGGTTGTAGCTGGGGAGCGCGAGGCAGAGGAGCTTGTTGAAGACATCGAACTGTTCACCTCGGAAGTGGTACACCTTCCTGCGTGGGAGACGTTGCCCTTCGAACACATGTCGCCCAACGTCGTAACGATGGGACGCAGGGTGATCGCACGACACAAGTTGGTTGTCGGCGAGCCGATCATCGTGGTCGCGTCAGTACGGGCGGTCACCCAGCGTGTGTCGCCGACCGACACCAGCCCCATCCACCTCGTCGCGGGTGAGGAATCCGAGTTCGGCTCAACGGTCGAACAGCTGGCCGCGCACGGCTACACCCGTGTGGACCGTGCAGAGTCGCGCGGTGACTTCTCGGTTCGTGGCGGGATCATCGACGTCTATCCGCCCGGCGCCGACAATCCGATTCGACTCGACTTCTTCGGCGACGCACTGGAGGAGATTCGAACGTACGACGCGGTAAGCCAGAGATCTGACGGCTATCTGGACGCTGTTGACGTGTTCCCTGCACGCGAGGTGCTGTACGACGAGCGAATCGCCGCACGCGCCAGGGAACTGCGTATGGACGCTCCGTGGGCGTCCGACACCTGGGATCGGATCGCCGAGGGTGTTTCGTTCCAGGGCATGGAATCGTGGCTGCCATGGCTTGCACCGCCCCGTACCGTGCTCGATGAGTCGAATGCATGGTGCTACATGTTCGATCCCGTGCGCTGTGCTGATCGGGCCCTTGACCTGATCAAAGAGGAGGAGGATCTGGCCGGAGCCCTCTCGGGAACCTGGGGCGATGACGGCCCTCACGGTGGTGCCCATCCTCCCCTCTATCTGCCGCTTGATGTCGATGAGCTCGCCGACCGGATGCTCGCCGCTCCACCACATGCCGCGGGCCCCGGAGACGATGTGTTCAGGATCTCAACGCTCGATGCCGTACCGGGGGACCCCGAGTCTGTCGCGGCCGCCGTCAACCGCTGGCGAGAGCGAGGCGTTTCCATCGTCATCGCAATGGACGGCATGACGGCAGCGAGTCGCGTGAGCGCTCTCTTGTCCGAATCGGGAGCCGATATGCCCGTCGTCGAGACCGTTGACGGCGTGGGCGCGTACGTGACGCCTTTCGGCATCCACGCCGGCTTTATCGTGCAGGAACTGGGCATAGGTGTCGTCGGCGAGCAAGAAGTCGCAGGTCGGCGTCGCGCACATCGAAAGCTCGGCAGCGCCACCCGGAAGGGCAGGGTCGACGCCTTCAGGGACCTCAACGATGGAGACTTCGTTGTCCACCGGCATCACGGCATCGGACGCTTCGAGGGACTGGTACACAGGAAGATCGCGGGCGTCGAGCGCGACTACCTCCTGGTCGAGTACGCGGGCGACGACCGGATATACATCCCGACCGACCAACTCGCCTCCATCGCGAGATACTCGGGTGGAGAGTCTCCGAGGTTGTCGCGGCTCGGTGGCACCGATTGGTCCCAGACCAGGCAGAAGGTCAGGAAGATT
>CAXMSN010000057.1:0-3203 GCA_964196275.1 uncultured Kiloniellales bacterium
ACCGCACGCCGTCGCCACGAGGGCGAGCGCTAGGGCTACGACGAACAGTCGCAATGCCTTCTTCATGTAGTCATCCTTTGTTGAAATGCGCTGATGCGCTCGCTACACGCTAATCGGTTGTGGGCACAGGTGCGAAAGGGACTTGGACGCCAAAGACGACGCAATTCATCGGTCGCGCTGTCCTAAGGTTCGGCGGATGCGAAGAAAGACCAAGATCATCGCCACGCTCGGTCCTGCGACCGAGTCGGACGACGTGATAGCAAAGCTCATCGAACGCGGCATGAACGTTGCACGGCTCAACTTCTCGCACGGAACGCAGGCAGATCAAGAGGCCAGATTCAATATTGTGCGTCGAGTCGCATCGGACATGAATCAGCCGATCGCCATCATGCAGGACATCCAAGGGCCGAAGATCCGGGTTGGTAAGTTCCCGGACGGAAACGTGGAGCTCATCGATGGTTCGGAGGTGACTCTGGTTCCCGGGGACGGAATGGGGGACGCCGAACACATCAGTGTCGCCTACCTCGATCAGGTTGAGATGAGCGTCGGTGGGACGATCTTGTTATCCGACGGCCTTGTCACGCTAGAGGCCGTAGCCGTGTCCTCGGGCGAGATCCGTGCACGAGTCATCGGCGGTGGGATTCTGCGCGACCACAAAGGGGCGGCGTTCCCGGCTGCGCGCACCTCTATTCCGGTTGTCACGCCTAAGGACCTCTCCGACCTCGAGTTCGGCGCCAAGTTGGGTGTCGATGCGGTGGCTGCGTCCTTCGTGACGAAGGGTGCTGATCTGCGGACCGTGCGTGAAGTATCTGGCCCAGTACCGCTGGTAGCCAAGATCGAGACCGCGGTTGGCTACATGAATCTCGATGACATCCTCGAGGAGTGCACCGGAGCGATGGTCGCTCGTGGAGACCTCGGTGTCGAGTTGTCCATCCAGTCGGTTCCCCGGGCACAGTCTGAGATCCTTCGCCGCACCAACGCGGCTGGGAAGATCTCGATTACCGCCACGGAAATGCTGGAATCGATGATCCACAACCCGAGACCGACTAGGGCGGAGGTCACCGATGTGTACCGCTCAGTTCTCGACGGAACTGACGCAGTCATGCTCTCAGCCGAAACAGCTGTCGGTGAGTACCCGACCCGGTCGGTGAAGCTGATGTCTGACATCCTCATGGAGGCAGAGATATCTCCAGATTTCGGGAGGGCGCACGGGCTTTCAAGCATTTCGGAAGGGGCGGCGTTTGCCTCGGCAACCGCCGAAGCGTCCGTGGACACGGCGGACCGGCTCGGCCTCTCGACGATCGTGGCGTTCACAGAGTCCGGAACCACGGCCCGCCTCTTGTCGAAATACCGGCCTCATGCGGATGTGTTCGCGTTCACGCCGAACGACGCCACCTATCGCAGGATGGCCATGCTCGGCAGCGTGACTCCGATGATGCTCACACGGGTCGTCACAACGGACGAGATGATCAGCCATGCCGAGCAAGAACTGATCCGCCAGGGTATCGCCACCGATGGTGATGGCGTGGTCATGGTCGCGGGGATTCCGCCGAACCAGTCCGCGTCTACGAACCTTATGAAGTTGCACATGGTTGGCTCCGGGGACGTGCTTCACCCGGACTCGGACGTCTAGCGGAAGTGGTCCCTGAGATATGGTCCTTGAGGGGTCAGTCGCTATAGGATGCTGCCCGAACACGAACGGAGTAACCGTGGGACAGCGAATCGAGATCGACGGCACAACGGTTGTCGACGGCACCGTCGTATTCACGACGAATCGGAGCCTCACCGGTACAACCGGAGAGGGCTACGAATCGGCCGAGGTAGCCGGTGATTCCGGCACGTTCGGCGGAAAGGTTGCCGCGAAGCTCTTCGAGGCGGATACTTCGCTCGGCCGCGTCTATGTCGATCAGAACGCCGTGGTCGTGACCAAGGACGGTGAGTGGGACGCTGAGTCAGTTGCGACCGTTTCCCATGTGATCGAGGACTTCTTCCTCTTCTACCCGGAGGCGTAGCTACTCCTCGGAGAATTCTCCGACGGTGAGCTTGATGGTCGAACCGGCGTCCACCCACTCTTTGGGCGCAGGATCCTGCGTGAGAACGATGTTGTGCTGGTCGGCATCATCCACGAAGCCTGAGTTCTTGGAAGCGAGGAGGCCCAACTCGTCGACGGCAGTGAGCGCTTGGTCCCACGTCATCCCTATGAACGAAGGCAACCGAACTGGACAGTTGACGGCTGCGCCTGAGATCTCGCATGGGTGCACGATGATGCGCTTCGTTAGCGGCCGGTATCTCCACACGAGGTTGAGATCGGTTTCCTGTCGACCATCGGGATATGTCACGATCCGGTCGACCTTCTGAAGGAATCCGTTCTTGCCGGCGCGGTCGTCGATGCGCTGGCCAGGCAGCACGCTGCCGACCTCGCCTGGCTCGAGTTCCTCGACGACGAGTTCCTCTTCGTACTCGACGATGTCCTCGGGCTCATAGGTGACGTCTGTGCACACAAGTCCACCGTTGTCCCCGTACATCTTCACCGTGATACTCGTCTTCGTGTACGCCGTCTTGATGATGACGGGGCTGCTCGTGTCGTTCCTGAACTCCACATCTGGACCAGGCACTCCGAGTGTCGCCTCGCGACCGATCGGGTACCGAGTGAAGTACAACGAATGTGGCCGGTGTTCGACGTCTTCTAGGCAGGAGAAGAAGATGGCATTGAACATCGTGGTGCCGAACTGGCTCACGCCTCCGCCGATGTTCGCCGGGTGATCGCAGCAGTACGGTTGCCCATTGATGATGGCCGGTGCCGCGAGATATCCCTTGGCTTCTGTGCGTTCTCCGATGTGCTCGTTGATCGACCAGGTATCGCCCGGCGCGACGATCGCACCATCGACCGAGTCGGCCATCAGCTGGATGTTGACGACGCGGTCTTGATTTGCAGGGTGGTCCGTCGTGAAGCCACCGAGCGGCTCGAGGACCGTGAGCGCCTGCGCATCATCTGTTGTGAGTTCCGGCTCGGCGCCGACGAGAAGGGGAAAATCGCCTCGCCCTGACCCGAGGGCGGCCGACTTCATCTCGATCATGAGCAGATCGACATCGAGGAGCGTTCCCGATCTTCCGGGGATGACCGAGATCACGTCTGTCTCGAGATCGATGTCGATCCTCGCGTTGACCGGCGGAGTCACGTACTCGTTATTGCGTGGCTCGAG
>CAXMSN010000058.1:0-21292 GCA_964196275.1 uncultured Kiloniellales bacterium
GCGGGCTTGAGCCGCGCTGGGAGGCCAACTCGCCGTTGCCCATCTTGGTCCCCGAAGCCACCACCATCCTTGCCCTTACATGGTCGAACGGTGTGGTCATGGCCGGTGATCGTCGGGCAACCGCAGGCAATTTCATCGCACACAAGCGCGTTCGTAAGGTCTACGAAGCAGACGTTCACTCCGCTGTGGCGATCTCTGGCACAGCCGGCATGGCGGTGGAGCTCATAAAGCTCTTCCGAACCGAGCTCGAACACTACGAAAAGATCGAGGGTTCACGTCTCAGCCTCGAAGGCAAGGCCAACTTTCTCGCACGGATGATCCGCGGCAACTTGTCACTTGCTTTCCAAGGCCTCGTCGTTGTGCCTTTGTTCGCCGGTTTCGACGAGCACGCCGCCACAGGGAGGCTCTTCTCGTACGATGTCGTCGGTGGCCGATACGACGAATTGAATTACGCCACAACGGGCTCGGGAGGATCGGAAGCGCGTTCCTTCCTCAAGAGTGCGTGGCGCGATGCTCTCAGCCGTGAGGAAGCTCTCGCCGCTGCCGTTGAGGCGCTCGTGGCAGCTGCCGAGGAGGACGCAGCGACAGGGGGACCAGACCTGAAGCGTCGTATCTTCCCGAACGTTCTCGTGGTATCCGACTCTGGCGTCGAAGAGGTCGACGACGATGAACTTGCCGCGATAGCAGGACCGATCGTGGAGAACCGCCCATGAGCATGCCGTTCTACGTTCCACCCGAGCAACTGGTCAAAGATCGCGCCGACTTCGCCCGCAAGGGCGTAAGCCGAGGTAGGCCCATCGTCGCGATTCAGATCGATGAGGGACTGCTCCTCATCGGCGAGAACGCGTCACCGTCGCTTCGGAAGATCGGCGAGGTCTACGACCGGATCGCCTTCGCAGGCGTCGGAAGGTTCAACGAGTTCGAAACGCTGCGGGTGGCAGGCGTCCGGTACGCCGACCTCAAGGGATTCTCGTACTCGAGGGCAGACGTAACAGGCAAGGGGCTTGCAAACGCCTACTCACAGACACTCGGCCAGATCTTCTCACATGAGGTCAAGCCGTACGAGGTCGAAATCGTCGTCGCCGAGGTGGGCGCGACGAAGTCGGACGACAAACTGTTCAGAGTTCAGTTCGACGGAACGCTACGCGACGCCGATACGTACACGGTCCTGGGGGCAGAAGAAGATGAGATCGGCGACTCGCTTGCGGGGCGTGTCAACGACGGCATGGATCTCAACGCTGCCGTGAAGGCCGCTTGCGACGCGATCGAGGCCGCTACCGGACAGCCTGTGGCCGATGAGAATTGGGAGTCGGGATTTCTCGACCGCTCAGCACAACGACGAGCGTTCCGCAGACTCACACCAGACGAAATCGCTGCAGCACGCACGTGACAATCGGATAGCCACTCGGATCCAGCGGTTACGCTGAGGCGATGCAGCGACGCATCTTCGGTATCGAAAACGAATACGGGGTCACGTGCGTTCTGCGCGGGCAACGGCGGCTGTCGCCCGACGAGGTTGCCCGGTACCTGTTCCGACGAGTCGTCAGTTGGGGGAGATCGTCGAACGTCTTCCTCGAAAACGGTGCACGGCTGTATCTCGATGTTGGAAGCCACCCGGAGTACGCGACGCCTGAGTGCGACAGCATCTACGACGTGGTCGCTCACGATCGCGCAGGCGAACGCATTCTTGAGGGACTCGTCGAATCCGCCGAACGCCGTCTTGCCGAAGAGGGAATCCGTGGGGACATATACCTCTATCGGAACAACACGGATTCGGCAGGCAACTCGTATGGCTGCCATGAGAACTACCTCATCGGACGTCAGGGCGACTTCCAGCGGACCATCGACACGCTTCTCCCGTTCCTCGTCACCCGACAGATCTGGGAAGGCGCTGGCAAACTACTCAACACGGCTCGCGGAACCATCTACTCCCTGGCGCAGCGTGCCGAGCACATCTGGGAGGGAAGTTCCTCCGCCACGACAAGATCACGTCCGATCATCAACACCCGCGATGAACCCCATGCCGACGCTGAGAAGTATCGAAGGCTCCATGTCATCGCCGGAGATTCGAACATGTCGCAGTACGCGACCTACGTGAAGATCGGCACGATGGTTGCCTTGCTCCAGATGCTTGAGGACAACGTCGTGTTCCGGGATCTCACGCTTGAGAATCCGATTCGTGCGATCCGTGAGATAAGTCATGACGTCACCTGTCGTCGAACGGTCAGGCTTGCGAACGGCAGGGAACTGAGTGCCCTCGACATCCAATGGGAGTACCTCGAACGGGTGATGCGCTACACACGGACGACGGGTGTGTCGGCAGAGGTAGAGCGAGCGGTATCGATGTGGGAACACCTCCTGACGGGGCTCGAGAAGGATCCGATGACTCTCGGACGAGAGGTCGACTGGGTCGCGAAGCTCCATCTGATCGAGCGATACCAGGAACGCAACGCGTTGCCGTTGTCGTCTGCGCGGCTCGCGATGATCGACCTCAACTACCACGATGTGAACAGAGACCGCGGCCTTTTCCACAAGATGGAACGAGCCGGACTGGTGGACACGATCGTCACAGATGATGACATAGCAAGGGCCATGGTCGAGGCTCCATCGACGACGAGAGCGCGCCTCCGAGGTGCGTTCATCAAAGCGGCGAAGGACAAGCGCCGAGATTTCACCGTTGACTGGGTGCACCTCAAGCTCAACGATCAGGCGCAGCGAACGGTGTTGTGCAAGGACCCCTTCAAGGCTTACGACGAGCGCGTCGACAGGCTGATCGAGAGTTTGTAAGGGTGCTTCCAGACCCCACACTTCCTCGATAGCCTGAACACCATGCAACGTGTCATCGAACGGATACTGAACCTTCTCGCCTATCTCCTGACGGTGCGAGGACCGGTGACCGCCGACGAGATACGACAGACGGTCGCGGGCTACGACCAGGAGTCCGATGCGGCGTTCAGACGCACCTTCGAGCGGGACAAGGACCTTCTTCGGTCGCTTGGCGTCCCGCTCACCATGACAGCGATTGACATCTGGGAGGTCGAGGATGGCTACGTCGTGCCGACCGACGAGTACGCCATCGAGGATCCGGAGTTGACCGACGACGAACGGTCTGCGCTCCTCGCAGCCGCTCAAGCTGTCCAGTTCTCTGGACAGACCGCAGGGCTCTCTGCGATATTCAAGCTCGGTGGTGCCTCGCCCGTGCTCAACGCACCCAATGTTGCCGCAGACCTCGGACACGACCTTGAGCAACTTGCCGTGCTGTTCGATGCGGTGTCGACGCACACGAAGGTCTCTTTCGATTACAGCGGAACGAAAAGGACTGTCACGCCATATGCGCTTGCCCATCGCCTTGGACACTGGTACCTGGCCGCTCCCGAGGTGAGCGATCTCGACGTGGTCAAGGCATTCAGAGTTGACCGGATGTCGGATCCCGAGCTGGCTGACAAGCGCTCGACCTACACGGTGCCAGCCGACTTCAGCGCCTCCGAGGTGATACCACAGACACCCGAGACCCTCTTGGCCTCCCGAACAGCGACTGTCCGCTTCGATGCGGACCTGGCTGGCATCGTGTCCGAGCACACTCCGAACGCCAAGGAAGTCGGTAGAGATGCCGAGTCTGTGCTGTTCGAACTGCCCGTGCCCTACGACGCGTCGTTCGTCGGCTGGGTGCTCGGTTTCGACGACCGTGCCGAGGTCGTGGAGCCAGCCGATCTGAGGGAACGGCTGATCGAGCATGTACAGGTGGCCTCATGAGCGTCAGGACCGAGATGCGGATCGCAAGAATCCTTGCCATGATCCCGTTCGTAGTCGCAGGCGATGGGGCGACGATTCATGACCTGAGGGAACGTTTCGGATACGCATCCGACGCCGAGGTCGTCAAGGACCTGCAACTCATCTTCCTGACCGGGCTTCCAGGCTATGGACCCGGCGACCTGATCGACGTTGACATCTTTGAGGACGAAGTCACCATCGACTCCGCTGACTACTTCGCCCGTCCGATGCGCCTCACACCCAGCGAGGCGCTTGGCCTGCTGGCAGCGGGCTCAACGTTCATCGCCTCTGATCAGGCGAGCCCGGAACTCCGTTCGGCGATCGACAAGCTGTCGCGTGCCATCGGTGCGCAGATGGACGATCACGTCCTTGTGGACGTTCCGACACCGCCGACGGTTGAGCTTCTACGATCCGCCATCGAGGAGACCAAACTGGTCGAGATCACCTACGTCGCGATAACGACGAACGAACACACGACTCGCATTGTCGAGGGGGAGTCCGTCTTCTTCAACCTGGGTCGGTGGTACTTCAGCGGGTTCTGTCGATACGCCGACGCGGACCGACTCTTCAGAGTCGATCGAATGGATACGGTCCAGGTCCTCGATGAGTTGTACGAACCCAGCGTTGCCGACGCCAGTTCGATCGTTCGCTACGAGCCGAGCCCCGATGATCACGTGGTCGAGTTCACTGTCGGAACCGCCTCGCGGTGGGTCACCGAGTACTACCCGGTCGAAGCATCGCCGCTGCCAGATGGCAGGCAGCACGTCACGATGCGGGTGAGTGATCCTCTCGTCGCTGCCCGCCTGCTCCTCAGGCTCGGCTCCGACGCAGTGCTGATTTCGGGTGACACCGTAGCGGCAGCGCTCGAAGACCTTCGCCGACGCGTCCTCCTGCGGTACGCCTGACGCAGTATCAGGCGCGTTCACCGTCTCGCTCTCAGGTGACTACTTAGCGAATAGTCCTTTACCCGCCATTCCTCATGCCGATGTCCAATGTGACAGAGGCGAACGGGGTAGACGGCATGACGACAATAAAGACCACATGCGATCACTGTGGAGAGGTCCATCTTGGACCTTCCGACATCGCGTTGGAAATCGGATCGTTCGACACGGATGGCACCTATCGATTTGTCTGCCCGGACTGCTTCTCGGTTCAAAGACGGCCAGCGACCCGCCGCGTCGTCTCGATTCTTCTCGCCACAGGCGTGAGTTACGAGGTCACCGTTGTACCGAGAGGGCCGATCACTGCGACCGAGGTCGACCAATTCGCCTCGATGCTCGACGATGACGACTGGTTCTATCGACTCGCCTCAGCAGAAGGCTCCAACGAGAGCTTCTGACGCTATCTGGCAGGCTATGGCGAACGCTGACCCGCAAGTGATCGCCTCGTCTCTAGCATCGCAAGCGTGACAGATACTTCTTCCCAATCGATCGACAGCTACCTCTCCTCGTTGGCGTTCGCTCCCGACCCATTCCAGAGGCGCGCTCTCGACGCCATAGAGAACGGCCGGTCGGTCGTTGTCACTGCGCCGACGGGTGCAGGGAAGACGTTGATCGCCGAGGGTGCAATCGCTGCAGCGCTCGGCCTGGGTCGGCGTGCTTTCTACACCACGCCGATCAAGGCGCTCTCCAACCAGAAGTTCGCAGACCTTCGAGCGTGGCTCGGAAACGACAACGTCGGGCTTCTGACGGGCGACAACGTTGTCAACGGCGATGCACCGGTCGTCGTCATGACGACCGAGGTGCTTCGGAACATGATCTACGACTCTTCGGCCGCTCTCGACGATCTCGAAACCGTGATCCTTGATGAGGTCCACTATCTCGCTGACCGTTCGCGGGGATCTGTGTGGGAGGAGGTGATCATCCACCTTCCTCAGCGGACCAGCCTCGTCTGTCTCTCGGCGACAATCGCCAACCCTGAGGAATTCACCAACTGGATCATCGCGCGAAGAGGCGAGACCGACCTCATCATCGAGACGACACGACCGGTCCCGCTCGAGACGATGTACATGTGGCGCGATCGCCATGCTGGAGGATCCTCCGTCATGCTGCCCATGTTCGGACGGAACGGTCGACCAAACGACACGATCTCGAAACTCACCCGTTCGAGCCGCAACCGTCACGCCAGGCTGGGGACGCCACGTCGCACTGCGGTGATCGAGCATCTCGCGGACGAGCACCTGCTCCCAGCCATCTACTTCGTATTCTCACGGAAGGGTTGCGACCAGACGGCACAGCACGTCGCACAGTCCTCGCTCAGACTCACAACACCCGATGAGCGAGACCAGATCAGGCGCGTCGTCGAGAGAAGGACGGCGCATCTCGCGCCGCAGGATCTCGCCGTTCTCGGCTACTCGGCCTGGCTGTCCGTGCTTGAACGTGGTGCGGCGGCACACCACGCGGGCTTGATACCCACGTTCAAGGAGACCGTCGAGGAACTCTTCCTCTCTGGACTCGTCAAGGTGGTCGCGGCTACCGAGACCCTGGCCGTCGGCATCAACATGCCAGCGCGTACGGTGGTACTCGAGTCACTCAGCAAGTTCACTGGCGAGGGCCACGAACTGCTCCAGCCAAGCGACTTCACACAGCTCACGGGACGGGCAGGGCGCAGGGGCATCGATATAGCGGGAACGGCTGTCGTCCTGTACAGCCCCCACGTGCCATTCGACCGTGCGAGCGGCATCGCCGGTGCCGGTGCCAATCCACTTCGCTCGTCGTTCGCACCTACGTACAACATGGCGGTGAATCTGATGGCGCGATACGACGTCGGCGAAGCGCATGACCTCCTTCGAGCATCGTTTGCGAACTTCTCGACCTCCGGACGTCGGAACCAGCTCACCCAGAACCTCGAAGACCGGCGCAAGGACATCGCGACGTTTCGCGATGCCGCTGAATGCGACCGTGGCGACATCTGGGAGTTCTACGACGGCAGCTCGCGGCCAGCCGCACCAGAGATGGAACGTCAACTCCTTCAGCCAGGAGCGGTCCTCGAGTTCGCCGCTGCGTCCTACGTCCTGGTCAACAGGTCCTGGGGTGGCGGGCATCCGAAGATGGTCCTGGTCGACGGCGAGGGAAAGAAGTTGTCGATCAAGTACAACGACTTCCCGAGGTCTGCCGTTGTGCTTGGCACCATCACGCTTCCCACGCCGATCCGATCCTCAGACGATGCGTACAGGCGCGAGATCGCCGGCATGCTGGAACGTTTCATTCCGGAAGCCGATCCCGTGCCAGTCTTCGTCTCCTCTGACCAGGATGGTGTCGGAGGCTGCCCTGATCTCGAAACACACATGGGCTGGGCCGACAGGGCGCTGCGTGCGACACGAGACGCAGATCGCCTCGTACGGAGGCTGGAGAGGTCGGAAAGAAACGATGTGGTTGACACGTTCGAGAACATCCACTCCGTCCTCGACGCACTTGGCTACACATCGGGCTGGGAACTGTCAGACCGGGGTACATCCCTCAGAAAGCTGTACAACGAACTGGACCTCCTCCTCGCCGAGTCGATTCGGAGGAAGGTATTCGATGGGCTGACACCGGAGGAATTCGCTGCAGCCGCGTCTCTGTTCACATTTGAGACCAGAGGCGCAGAGGACCCCGCGATCCCTCGTCTTGCGTTCGCGACGAACATCATCGAGGTGGTTGACGGGATCCGCGAATCCGTCGTGGCGGTCGAGCGGGCCAACGGAGCCGACGAACAACGTATCCCCGATCCGGGCCTCATGGAGATGATCCACGGATGGGGACTCGGGCACGACCTCGAGGAGATCTTCGGCACAGACGACATCCGGGCAGGCGACTTTGTTCGTTCTGCCAGACAACTCCTCGACTTGTTACGCCAGATCCGGGACGGGTTCGATGTCTACCGTTCGATCGCCTCTGAGGCAATAGCATGCATCGACAGGGGAATCGTTCAGGTTGGAGGGTTCGAGTGATCGCCAGAGACGTGGTTCGGCCCACGGCTGAATGGAGGCTCTGTCGATGACGTGGTTCGCTGTGGTCAACCCGTCGGCAGGCAAGGTACCTGTGGATGTGGATGCCGTGCGTTCAACGGCATCGGCAGCCGGCGTCGACATGGTCACGTCCTTGTCACCCTCCGCAAAGAAGGCGACCGAGGCGGTGATTGCCGCCGTGAGTGATGGCCATACGCGATTCGTCTCGATCGGCGGGGACGGAACAGCGAATCTGATCGCCAATGCGCTCCTTTCGAAGCCTTCGGACGCTCGATTCACGCTTGGCGTTGTTGCCGTCGGATCTGGCAGCGACCTCGCCAGAACCTTTGCGCATGCAAGGGGCCTCGAAGCTGGGATGGCCAGGCTCGCCGACCCTGACCTGTATCCCTTCGACGTTGGGGCCGTCACCGTCGGACAGTCCACCACTCACTTCCTGAATGCCGTCAACATCGGCGTTGGCGCCGCGTCGGTGGTCAAAGCGAATCGCATACCCCGCAGACTCGGGAGCCTCAGGTACACAGCAGGCTTCTGGCTCGCACTCGCCGGCTACAACGCGGACACCATGGATGTCACGATCGATAAACACAGTTTCTCCGGGAAGGCGATAAACGTCGTCGTTGCGAACGGCCAGTTCTTCGGGGGTGGCATGAACATCGCTCCCCGAGCCTCGACATCAGATGGCCTGTTCGACGTGCAGATCTTCTCAGGCCCGAAACGTCAAGCCTTCACGGTCATGCCCCGCGTTCTGCTTGGCACCCATCTGACCCATCGTTCGGTGCGCAGATACGTGGGTGGCCATGTCACGCTCACGGGTGACGGCGACCTTCTGGTCGAGTCGGACGGTGAACTTCTCGGTGAGGGATCGGTTGAGATCGCCATGCTTCCGTCAGCGCTCGACCTTGTCATCTGATGGTATTGACCTAGCCCCAGAGTTGGGTATGCTCCGCGCCGACATGACGAATCGAGAGGCACATGTCTGACAACATCGACGAACAAGTAGAGGTCGAGGAACTCGAAGTCGGCGACGGCGACGACGCTACTTCAGCCGAGGTCGCCGACACGGATGCGGACAGCGACGACGACGGGGAAGAGACCACTGAAGCGCTCGATGAACTCGAGGCCGAAGAGCGCGAGATGCTCACGGAAGACGAGTCAGACGAGACGATCGTGGTTGACGAGGCCGCGGAGATGCGGGCTATACGACGCGCAGAGATCTCGATGGAGGAGGAGAGCGCAGACAGCGCACACTCCGACGAGTTCGTGTGCTCGAGTTGCTTCCTGGTGAAGAAGAACAGTCAGATGGCGAACAAGCGTCGCAAGATCTGTTTCGATTGCGCAGGCTGACGCCAACACCTCAAGCGGTCATTGCCAGCTTCCGATGAAGGAGGCATGCAAGACTTCCGTATGAACGTTCTCGTCATCATCCCGACCTACAACGAACGTGAGAACATTCGTCAAGCAGCCGCGGCGGTACGGGAGCATGGATACGACCTCCTGATCGTCGACGACAGATCTCCTGACGGAACCGGTGCGATCGCAGACGAACTCGCGACGGGCGACGACGGCATCCATGTGCTCCACCGATCAGTCAAGGCTGGTCTCGGTCCTGCATACACAGCAGGATTCGCCAAGGCGCTCGATCTCGGCGCCGAGATCATCTGTGAGATGGATGCGGACTTCAGCCACGATCCGCAGGACCTCCCCAGACTGGTCGATGCCGTGGAAGCCGGTGCGGACCTCGCCATCGGTTCCCGCTACGTCGAGGGTGGTGGAACGGAAGGCTGGCCGTGGCACCGCGAACTGCTCTCGAAGGCCGGCAACGCCTACGCAGCGCTCATGCTTGGCATCGATGTCAGGGATGCGACCGCAGGGTTCAGGGCCTTCAGGGACACGACGATCCGAAAGGTCGATCCGAGCGCATGTGAAGCGTCGGGTTACGGCTTCCAGATCGAGATGGCCTGGAGGACGGAACGGAGCGGGCTCGTCATAACCGAGATACCGATCATCTTCAGGGACAGGATCTACGGCGAATCCAAGATGAACCGTTCGATCGCGATCGAAGCCATCGTTCTGATCACCAAGTGGGGCATCGCAAGGTTGACCGGCAGAAGCCGCTTCTAGACAGTCGCCGCTACGCTCGGCGCATGGAAATCAACGTCAGACCGGCGGTCAACGGCGACATCTTTCGTCTTGTATCCCTCTACGGGACTCTCGAATCCGAACAGACCGTCCGCAAACCGATCTGGGCGCTGACAGACGGCTTGGATGAGCGTTTCGACCTCTCACTCTTCCACGCCATCGAGAGACCAGACTCCTTCGTCCTTGTCGGCGAGATCGACGGCGTCATCGTCGGGTTCCTCTGGGCCACCACAGAGTCCATGCTCGAACGCGCCGGTGGCGCACAGATCGGTCGCATACGGTTGATCTACACAGAACCCGAGGCGAGGGGCGTGGGCGTCGGTCACGAGATGCTTGAATCTGCGCTCGAACAACTTCGAGCGCTCGGGATATCGCACTTCGATGCGCCGGTCGGCCCGGGTCAGCGTGAGGCTAAGAACTTCTTCGAAGGCCACCAGTTCGCTGCGCGGTCGATCATCATGCACTCGTCGGACGTCCCTTCTGCCTCCGGTGACTGAGAACTTCGATCCGTCGCCGGCCGTCGATCTCCTCGTTGAGTTGATCCGTAACGCCTGCGTCAATACCGGCGAAGAGACCTCCGGCGGCGAGATCCGCTCGGTCCGTTCGATCCAGAGCTTCCTTGGCATGACGGGCACGGTCGTTGAGCCTCTTCCGGGACGGGCATCGGTCGTCTTCCGCCACGCAGGCTCTGACCCGTCGGCGCCCCGACTTCTCCTCATCCCGCACCTCGATGTTGTGCCTGCTGATCGCACGGACTGGACACACGATCCCTTCTCGGGGACCCGGGCGGACGGCTTCGTGTGGGGGAGGGGTGCCGTCGACATGCTGAACGTGACAGCAGCCATGGTCACTCTCTTTCGTGGTTTCGTGAACGGGGAACTGCCACCCCCACGCGGCGACGTGATCCTCGCAGCCGTAGCAGACGAGGAAGCCGGAGGCACATATGGTGCCGCGGAACTCGTGTCCAACCATTGGAATCTCGTCGGCTGCGATGCCGTGCTCACGGAAGTCGCTGGCCCGATGATCGGGCAGGGAGACGCCATGGTGATCCCCGTGACCGTTGCAGAGAAGGGCCCCGCATGGAGGCAGTTCACAGCGAAAGGCATCCCCGGGCACGGGAGTCAGCCCTATCGGCGCTCGAACGCCGTGCTGACGCTCTCAGCCGCGTTCGATCGGATCGGGCGGGCTGACCATCCCAGCCTGATCACGGACGAGTGGCGGGCGTTCGTCGAATACCTTCCCGTCAGCGCTGAATTGCAAGATGCGTTGTGCGATGAGCAGACCCTTGACGCAGCGATCGAATCCGTAGCGGAGGACGACGAGGTACTCGCACGGTGGATCCACGCCTGTACGCATCTGACCTTCTCGCCGAACACCCTCATTGGAGGAACCAAGTCGAACATGGTCCCCGACATCGCTGTCGGCGATGTTGACGTGCGTCTCCTCCCTGGGCAAGATCGAAGCGACGTTGAAGACCACTTTCGCAAGGTCCTCGGCACGGACCTTTTCGACCAGCTCGATATCGATCCGATCCTTGAGATGGCTGCCAACGGCTCTCCAGCGTCAGGATCCCTGTGGGACGCGATCGCCGACGCTTCGGAAACCCACACGGGGAGCCGTGACCTCGCGCCAACGCTCACACCAGTCACCACTGACGCCCGCTTCTTCAGGGAACTCGGCATCCCTTCGTATGGCGTTGGACTCTTCGACGACACGGTGACGTTCCCCGAGATGCTCGCCATGTTCCATGGCATCGACGAAAGAGTCAGCGAACAGAGCGTGATCGACACGACGGCCTTCCTCGCAACGGTCGTGGATCGATTCAGCGTCCGAACCGACAGATAGGACTGGCGAACCGTGCTCGAGACCGAAACCAAGATCATCGGGTCCGTCGTACTCGATCTCGACGGCGTCGTCTATCACGGCAACGAGGGGCTGCCAGGAGCCGGCGAGGCCATGTCCGCGATCGCGGGCAGCGGATGGCGTCTCATCATGGCGACGAACAATTCATCGAAGACACCCATCGAGGTGGTGGACAAGATCGCTCGATTGACCGGATACACGGTTCCGGCTGAGCATGTCGTCACATCCGCACTTGCTGCGGCATCGCACTTGGCTGGTACGTGCGAGACAGCTCTCGTCGTTGGTGAACGGCCTCTCGGAGCTGCGATCGAGGATGCTGGCATACGCGTGGTCGATGCCTGGCAGGACGCCGAGGCCGTCGTCGTTGGCGTCGATTTCGGCATCTCGTACGACACGATGGATCAGGCTTCACGGGCCATACGTGCGGGAGCGGTATTCGTCGCCACAAATACCGATGCCAACTTTCCGACGCCGAACGGTCTCGCCGTTGGATCAGGGGCGATCGTCGCTGCGATCGCGACTGCCGCTGGCAGACAACCCATCGTGTGTGGCAAGCCCGAACGCCCGATGCGAGAACTCATCAAGCAACACATCGTCGGTTCCGATGTGTGGGTCGTTGGAGACAGGCCGGAAACCGACGTCGCCATGGCTCATGAGGAGGGCTGGCGCTCGATCCTCCCCCTCACCGGAGTGACACCTGACGATTCCCAGATGTCCCTGAGCCACGATCCGGACTTCATCGTGAGGTCGATCGCCGATGCCCCGGGTGTCCTCGCGGAACATGCTCGTGCCTGACGCCTCGATGAGCGATAATGGTTCCATGACCGACGACAAGCAGGAGAAGGGCCTTGAAGCTCTTGAGGTAGCACTCGCATCTGCGGATCCAGCGGATGCGCCAGAGATCGCCGAAGAACTAGCCGCTGTTATGGGTGACGAACTCGACGAGGCCACGGACAGCACAGACCCGACCGAGGAGCGCCCGTCCTGACGAGGAGACGACTCGATCAGGAACTCGTGCGGCGCAAGCTCGTCGAGAGCCGGACCGAGGCACAACGGGCCATCACCGCCGGGCTCGTCAGGGTCGGCACGAACACAGAGCCCAAAGCCTCGACGATGGTCTCTGACGACGAACCGCTGCACCTGACGTCGTCGCCCGAACCGTTCGTCTCGCGCGCGGGGAAGAAACTTGCGGCTGCGCTCACCGCCTTCCCTGTGACGATCGACGGCACGAGGGCGATCGATGTGGGGGCCTCGACCGGTGGATTCACAGACTGTCTTCTGCAGAACGGTGCCGTCCACGTCACAGCAGTGGATGTCGGCTACGGCCAGATGCACTGGCGTATCCGAAACGATGCAAAGGTCGAAGTCGTCGAGCGCGTCAACATCAGGACATCCACACCCGGCCAGTTCGGTGATCCCTTCGATGTCGTGGTTGCAGATCTTTCATTCATATCGCTACGAACGGTGAGTGGAGCCCTGGCCTCTCTCGGCTCCGGGGACGCCGACTGGGTGTTGCTCATCAAACCCCAGTTCGAGGCGGGAAGGCATGCCGTTGGAAAGGGTGGAATCGTCAGGGACGCATCCGTACGACGCGACACCGTGCGGGCGGTGCTCGAACACTTTGCGGATCGAGGTCTTGGTTGCCGGGGGCTGATCGAATCTCCGATCACCGGCGCGACTGGGAACATCGAGTACGTAGCATGGTTCCGTCGGGGCAGCGAAGGCATCGACATCGACGATCTCATCGCATCGGCGGAAAGCGCAACTACATGAAACGCATCCAGATCATCGTCCGTGACTCGAATCCGGACGCGGCATCCGCTGCGGTGGATCTCGGTGAAGCGCTTGCGGCTTCCGGCATCACGGCAGGACGATCGACGACCTCACCGGACGCCATCATCGGCGTTGGTGGCGATGGAACCGTGCTCGAAGCGGCAGCGATAGCGATCGGGCATGGCGTTCCGGTCGCGGGCGTGAACGTGGGGCGCGTTGGCTACCTCGCCGAATTCGCTCCTGATGAGGTTCGAGACCTCGCATTCGCCCTTGAGAACGACACGTACAAGATCCACGAGCGACGGACCGTCGCTGTCACCGTCGGCGAATCGACGACACACGCCATAAACGACGTCGTCGTCGACAAGGTCCTGTCGCAACGGATCATCGAGATCGCCGTTCAGATCAACGGGGAACCTCTCGCTTCCTACCGAGCGGACGGGATCATCGTTGCCACACCGCTCGGGTCGACTGCGTACAGCCTCTCAGCCGGGGGACCCATCGTGTCCCCGGATCTCGATGCGATGATCCTCACACCGGTTGCCCCGCACAGCCTCTTCGCGCGGTCGATCGTCCTCGCACCCGATGCGATCGTCGAGCTGATCATCAAGGGAGATCGGCCTGCCTCCGTCAGCGTCGATGGCAAGGCGTTCGCAGAGGCCGTTGCTGGAGATCCGATCATCGTACGGATGGGGACCACGAACGTGCAGTTCCTCAGCCTCGGGCGCCATCCCTTCCCGCATGCCGTCAGGGAGCAATTCGGCCTCGACCATGCTTGAAGAGTTGGCCGCTTCCAACCTCGGCCTGATCGAATCTGCGTCCGTCCCGCTCGGGCGGGGGCTCACCGTCGTGACGGGGGAGACCGGTGCGGGCAAGACCCTGATGCTCGGCGCGCTCCGGTTGCTGAGGGGGGAGGCAGCAGCGAAGGGCCTGATCGGGCCCCACAGGGACGATCTCGACGTGTCTGCGCGATTCGTCGATGGCGCAACGGAGCAGGTCGTTCGCAGATCAGTGTCGCCCTCGCGATCGAACGCCTACCTCGATGGAGCGATCTCGACTGCCTCAGCCCTTGCGGGCACGATCGGGCCACGTATCGCCATCGTCGGGCAACATGACCAACACACGATCACGTCCACGGCCGGCATTCGAGACCTCGTCGATCGACTGCTCGACACCGATGGATCACGCGCCCGTGAGGCGTTCAGTTCCGCATGGACAGCATTTGGCTCCGTGGCCGATGAAGCAGCCGCCTTGGGAACCGATCATCGAGCACTCGAACGGGAACGAGAGATGCTCCGTTTCCAAGTGACCGAAATCGACGATGCAAGCTTCGCTCCAGGCGATGAGGAGGACCTGCGGACCGTTGCCCAAAGGCTCAGAAGCTCAGAAGCGCTTGCTCTGCACATAGACACAGCGATGCAAGCGCTTGGGGACGACGGAGCGTCGACGCAGCTCGCCGTCGCACTGACTGCCATCCGAAGCGCTGCTGCAATCGACGAAACGGTGAGAGGGCTCGACGATCAGATCGACGAACTCGTGATCGTGCTCGGTGAATTGCTGAGCGACGTCGGCCGGTACGGCGAGCTTCTCGCGTCCGACCCTGAGCAGCTCGGTGTGACCGAATCGAGACTCGCAGAACTTGGTGCCTTGAAGAGGAAGTACGGCGACACGATCGACGACATCCTCACGTTTCGCAAGGACGCTGCCGAACGCTCGGCGGACCTGCACCGGCTGCTCACGGCAGCTGAGGACATCGGGGAGCGAATGGCAGCAGCCGAATCCAAGCTCGTTACGTCCGGGGCTACGCTGACCGAAGCACGGGGTCGTGCAGCAGGGCTGCTGGCATCGGCCGCAACGGTTCACCTCAGGGATCTCGGCTTCTCGGACCCGATCGTCGACGTGTCCGTTGTAGCGGCGCAGCCAACGAAGCACGGAGCCGACACCTCGACATTGTTGTTCGCGTCCGACTCCAGTTTGAAAGCCACTGCCGCATCGTCGGTCGCGTCGGGAGGTGAACTCAGCAGGCTCGTGCTCGCGCTAACCCTTGCCGCAGGCGGTGCCGACGCCGATATCGTCGCCTTCGATGAGATCGATGCGGGGATCGGTGGCTCGACCGCTCTTGCCATGGGGAGGAAACTCGCCTCCCTTGCAGAGAGTCGGCAGGTGATCTGTGTAACCCATCTGCCCCAAGTCGCAGCGTTCGGGACTGCTCATCTGATCATCGAGCGAAGTGGCACGGTCGCATCGGTCTCGGTGGTCGAAGGCGATGATCGGCTCACTGAGATCTCACGCATGCTTGCAGGGCTCTCCGACTCCGATCTCGGCCAGCAGCACGCCGCGGAACTCCTTGAACTCGCTCACAGCGCGGCGCCGTGATGGAAGCCGCATGCAGCCAGAAGTTGGAAGATCGAAGTCTGTGCGAGCGCTGGTAACATCCAATCTTCCGAGGGGAGTAACAACGTGACGAAGCACGTGTTCGTAACCGGTGGGGTGACATCGAGCCTGGGCAAAGGCATCACTTCCGCATCTCTCGGACGGCTCCTCAAAGCCCGCGGATATCGTGTTGTTCTCCAGAAACTCGATCCCTACATCAACGTCGACCCAGGGACGATGAACCCGTTCGAGCATGGCGAGGTCTACGTCACCGACGACGGCGGCGAAACGGACCTGGATCTTGGCCACTACGAGCGCTTCGTTGGTGAGCGATTGTCGCGGGACTCCAATGTCACGACAGGGTCGATATATCAGTCCGTGATCCGCAAGGAACGGCGAGGGGACTACCTCGGTGCGACGGTGCAAGTCATCCCGCACATCACGAACGAAATCAAAGGTCGCATCCGCAAGCTCGGGCAGCGTGACGATGTAGATATCGTCATCACCGAGGTCGGCGGCACTGTCGGCGACATCGAGAGCTTGCCTTTCCTCGAAGCGATACGACAGGTGCGCAAGGACGTCGGGAACGACAACATCTGTTACATCCACGTCACGCTCGTGCCGTATCTACACACGTCGGAGGAGCTCAAGACGAAACCGACGCAACACTCTGTGGCCGAATTGCGCAGCCGCGGCATCATGCCCGAGGTGATTGTCGTGAGATCAGATCGCCCGATCGACGATTCTGCAAGACGAAAGATCAGCCTGTTCTGTGACGTCGCACCGGACGCTGTCATCAACGCTGTCGATGTGCCGAACATCTACGCCGTGCCGCTGATGCTCCATGACGCCGGCATCGATGACGTCGTCTGCCGAGAGCTCGCTCTCGATGCGCCGGCTCCGGATCTTGATGACTGGCGTTCCATGGTCGAGGCCATGGCGGACGTGACCGACGAGGTGAAGATCGGCATCGTGGGGAAGTACACCGACCTTCCAGACGCATATCTGTCCGTGGTCGAATCACTGCGTCACGCGGGACCGGGTGCCGGAGTCAAGCCCATCATCACGTGGATTTCAGCCGATTCGATCGATGGAATGCTCGCAGAGAGTTACCTCGACGGCCTCGACGGCATCCTGGTGCCAGGTGGGTTCGGGTCTAGAGGCGTGGAGGGGAAGGTGCAAGCCATCCGCTACGCACGTGAGAACAACATACCTTTCCTTGGATTGTGCCTCGGCCTCCAATCCGCAGTCATCGAATATTCGCGGAACGTTCTCGGACTCACGGGAGCGCACTCAACCGAATTCGATCCGATGACGAAGGACCCCGTTATCGATCTGATGGACACCCAGAAGGACATTGAAGACATGGGTGGAACCATGCGTCTCGGTCTGTACCCAGCCAAGCTGGCTAATGGCTCGCTGGCTCGCGACCTCTATGAAGAAGAGGTCGTGTACGAGCGGCACCGCCATCGCTGGGAGGTCAACAACAAGTACCGACCTCAACTCGAAGATGCCGGAATGAAGATGTCTGGCGTTTCACCTGACGGCCGACTGGTCGAATTCATCGAGGTTCGGTCACACCCGTACTTCATCGCAACCCAGGCGCACCCCGAATTGATGTCGCGCCCTGATCATCCGCACCCGCTGTTCGTTGGCTTCGTCCGCGCAGCAACACGACATGCTGACCTTGCCGAGAGCGAGTCTGCAGATGTGGTGCCCGCAGCACAACGGTGACGTCAGGCCATGGCTTCACAGTCACCGAATCCCGTCGCGTCTTTGAGGTCGCTTTCCTCCGTGTTGATGAACGTCGAATACGCACGCCCGACGGTTCCGTCATCGACCGGATAGTCATCGCACATCCCGGAGCGGTCGCCGTCGTGCCACTCATCGGAGACGACATCATCCTCATAGAGCAGTACCGGGCGGCAGCCGACGCCCTCATCCTCGAGATTCCGGCAGGGAAACTGGAACGAACAGACCTCGACAGGAAACGCGCCGCCCGCAGAGAGCTTCTCGAGGAGACCGGATACCACGCGGCCGGGTTCTCCCACCTCACCGACATGTGGACCGCTGTCGGGTTCACTGACGAGCGGATCACCATCCTGCTCGCCACAGATCTCACGATGGGAGAGGCCAGTCCCGACGGTGCAGAGGAGAGGGAGGCGACCATCCATCGGATCCCGTTCGTCGAAGCCCTGGAGCGGGTCGTGTCGGGAGAGATCACGGATTCGAAGACCATCGCAGGGATCATGATCGCGCATGCCCGCCGCACCGCTTCCTGACCACAGCCACGACTTCCTCGCATCGATCGGTGCGGAACGCGGCCTCTCACCGAATACGGTCTTGGCGTACCGGCGAGATCTCGCCCAGTACGCCGAAACGATCGCAGCATCCGACGGTGTCGTCGACGCGACAACCGTGCAGAGACACATGGCCTTGATGCGGGAGAAGGGTCTTGCGGACACGTCGATCGCCCGCAAGTACGCATCGATCCGGTCCTATCACCGCTTCCTTGTCATCGAGGGACTCTCCACCGACGACCCAACCGCAGGGATCGGCGCACCACAGAGGCCTTCGTCGATACCCAAGGCCTTGAGCATCGATGAGATCGCACGCATTCTGGATCAACCCGACACCACGAGAGCCACCGGACGCCGGGACAGTGCGGTGCTAGAGATGCTCTATGCGACGGGTTGCCGTGTGTCGGAACTCACGGCAGTCGATCAACTCGATGTCGACCCAGAGACTCGAACGGTGTTGCTCACAGGGAAAGGAAACAAGCAACGACTCGTGCCACTCGGGTCGTATGCGCTCCATGCCATCGAGCGGTGGCTGCCGGACAGGCTCGTCCTCCGCAAGTCGATGACGGACACCGGGGCTCTGTTCCTTACCGTCCGCGGCAACCGCATGTCACGCCAGTCCGTATGGAGGTTGGTTAAGCAGCACGGCGCTGCTGCCGGCGTTGACGCTGGCCGTCTGTCACCACACGTCTTCAGGCATTCAGCCGCCACGCACATGGTCGAAGGCGGTGCGGATCTCCGGTCAGTACAGGAGATGCTCGGCCATGCCAGCCTTTCCACCACCCAGCTCTACACGAAAGTGTCGCCCGAGCATCTCAGAGAGGTCCTGGTCACGAGCCACCCCAGGGGCGCATGATCCACTTCCAACCGGCCACCATTACTCTGTGAACATCGGGGACGCACCCCTTTTCGTCCCCATACGCCGGAGGAACCGACATGAGCGACATCGACCTGACCAAAGCATCCGATGCGTTGCGGGATGAGCGGAGAACGCTGATCCATCAGCTCGAAGAACTCGGTGCCGATGAATCAGGAGAGATGACCGGCGAAGTGGACTTCGGCGACGCATTCGCAGATGCCGGTGCGGCGACGGCGGAGCTGACCGAGACGCTCGGACTCGTCGAGAACCTCAAACTGCAGCTCCAGGACGTTGACGCAGCGATCAAAAAGATGGCCGACGGCTCGTACGGAGTCTGCGTCGACTGCGGCAAGGAGATCGGGGCAGACCGGATGGAGTTCCGGCCGAACTCGATCCGTTGTGTCTCATGCAAGGCTTCCGTCGGCTGAGCCGATGTTTCACCTCGCTCGGCGCTTCTTTGGGTACATCACCTCGAATCCGCCGACCTCAGACGAACTCGATACCGTCCGCACGCAACTCAGCGACGAGCTCTACGACCTGTTCATCACGATGAATCCTCAGGATCAGCGTCACGCTATCGAAGTCGCCCGCCGAGTCGACGATGATGCACTGCTCGAAGCCGCCCTGCTCCACGACGTCGGCAAGTCAGCCTCACAAGTTGGTGCGCTCGGGCGGTCCCTTGCGACCATCGCCAGTGCAGTCTCCATCCCCGTATCTGGCTCCTGGGACCTCTATCTCGACCACGGAAAGATCGGTGGGTCGATGCTAGAGACAGCCGGTGCAGACGCGATCACGATCGCGTTTGCACGATTCCATCCGGGGCCCCCGCCGCCAGGTGTCTCGCCTGCTCACTGGCACGCCCTCGAGGAAGCCGACAACCAATAGCGAAACATGCCGTCAGAGCGTCCACAGGCAATAGCATGGCGCCGATGCCGTTCGAAGTCAGAACCAGAGTGTTCGAGGGTCCCCTCGATCTCCTCCTCCAGCTCATCACGTCCCAGCAACTCGAGATCACCGAGCTGAGCTTGCTCGACATCGTGAACGAGTATCTGTCGTACATCGACGACATGGCCGACTTGGACATGGAATTAACGAGTGAGTTCCTTCTGATCGCTGCGACCATGATCCAGCTGAAGGCTCGACACTTGCTCCCCGACGACGAACCGGTCGACCTTGACGAAGAACTCGCACTCGCATCGGAGCGAGATCGACTTTTGTCCAGACTCCTCGCATGTCTCACCTTCAAGGACGTCGCCGCGGTCCTGCGCCACAGACTCGAAGCTTCCGAGCGCTACCTCCCACGAACGGTCGGACTCCCACCCGAGGTGACACCGGTTATGCCGGATGTCGTGATCCCGGTCGATCTCGCCGGTTTCGCTGAGATCGCGAATCGTGTGTTCACGATTCCCCTCACCGATCCCGATGTCGACCACCTCGACCTGGACCTCCCCTCGGTACAGGACGCGATGCTCGACCTCCAGGGCCGGATGGCTTCAGTGGTGGCGACCGATTTCGACGATGTCGTGGCGCACTGCACACGTGATGCAGAAGTGATCGCCTATTTCCTCGCACTTCTCGAACTCGCACGATGGGGAATCGTTCGGGTCAGCCAACCGGAGGGTGCCTCAACGATCGCTCTCGCATACGACGAAGTCGCTGCAGAACAGCGCTTCCGGGCGATCCTCGACTCAGAAGGAGCATCATGACCGAACTGACGCAGATTCTCGAAGCCATCCTGTTCGTCGCGGAGGAGCCGGTGACGACGGAAGAACTCGCACAGGTGGTGGAAGAGCCAACCTCGGCCGTCCAGGACGCTCTGGAGTCTCTTGCAAGTGATCTCGCGGAGAACCGGGGGATCGTCCTGCGGAACGTCGGTGGCGGCTGGCGGCTCTACACGGCAGTCGAGGCGCTTCCCTATCTCGAGAAGTACGCGACATCCGATAGGGCGCGAAAGCTGTCGAGTGCTGCGATGGAGACACTCTCGGTCGTTGCCTACAAGCAACCGGTATCTCGGGGCCAGGTGACCGAGATCCGGGGCGTGGACTCCGATCACGCATTGAAGACGCTCGAGCGCAGAGGGCTCGTGCGGGAGATTGGCACCGCCCCCGGCCCGGGTCAAGCGATCCTGTACGGGACCACAGACCTGTTCCTGGAGAAGATGGGCCTGTCCACCGTCAGCGATCTGCCCGCACTTGCTGATCATGTCCCGCCCGCTGAGATCGTGGAAACGCTCGAAATGCCGATGCGTCCGGAGTCATCATCGAA
>CAXMSN010000059.1:0-8369 GCA_964196275.1 uncultured Kiloniellales bacterium
GTGCGGGATGTATCCGTCCTCATCGACCTCGGGTCGATAGAAGGGCTGGATGCGATCGCCCATGAATATGGGCGCATCACGATCGGCCCCATGACGACACACCGTGCGGTCATCGATTCGGAGATGGTTCAGAGCCACGGACTCCCGCTCGCACAGGCATCCCTTGAGGTCGGCTCCGCTCAGCTCAGGAACCGGGCGACGGTCGCCGGCAACCTGATCACGGCCAGCCCGGCCAACGACACGATCTCCGCTCTTCTTGCCCTCGATGCATCGGTCACTCTTGCATCAGCTGGCGGAACGAGAACAGTGTCACTTGACGACTTCTATCTCGGCGTCCGACGAACCGTGATGCAACCGAACGAACTCCTCACGCAGATCTCCTTCCCTGCCCCCGACGGTTCCAACAGGGGGATGTTCGTGAAGGTCGGGCTCCGCTCAGCGCAAGCGATCTCCGTTGTCCACGCAGCGGCGGTCCTGACGCATGCCCGATCGAAGGTCCAGACCGCTCGTATCGCTCTCGGAAGTGTCGCCCCCGTCGTCGTCCTTGTGGAAGCCGCAGACCTGCTGGTCGGGAACAAGTTGTCCGATGAGCTCATCGCCTCATGTGCGGCCGCTGCCGCAGCGGAGGTGCAACCGATCAGCGATGTGAGAGCGACCGCCGACTATCGGACGTCGATGGTGGGGGTAGCTGTTTCAAGGATGCTCCACGCTCTCATGAACGGAACCGAGCGCGATGCCTGGCCCGACCGCATCATCACTCTTGACAACGCGGCAGAGGATTCAACGCCACCGCCCACATCGGCAGGGCCAGAAGACGAGATCGCTATGACGATCAACGGTGTTTCGACCACAGGATCCGGCTCGTGCGACACGCTGCTGCTCGACTGGATCAGGGAGAACGCGACTTCGGAAGCTGGCACACGCCTCACAGGCACAAAGGAAGGATGCGGTGAGGGCGAATGTGGGGCCTGCACCGTCCACATGAACGGTCGTGCGGTTCTGTCATGTCTTGTCACCGCTGCTGCTGCTGGTGGTGCAGAGATCGTGACCATCGAAGGTCTCGACACTCCGGTTGACCGCCAGGTGCAGTCCGAACTCGTGACGTACGGCGGTGTCCAGTGCGGGTTCTGCACACCAGGATTCGTGATGTGTGCATCGTCACTCATCTCTGAGCACTCGCATCTGACAAGCGATGAGGCGCGTGACGGTCTCAGCGGCAACATCTGTAGATGTACGGGGTACGAATCCATCGTTGACGCACTGATCTCCGTGTCAGGGAGCGAGTCATGACCAGTATCGGAACCACCGCAGCGCGGCCAGATGGACAGGCCAAGGCAGACGGGACCGCCCTCTATCCAGATGACATCCATGCGCCGAACGCGCTCATCGCCAAGGTCGTGTTCTCAGACAGGCCACACGCCCGGATGCTCTCCATGGACACAACCGAGACCCTCGCTGTCACCGGCGTCATAACGGTGATCACAGCTGCAGACATCCCGATGAACGAATACGGGCTCACCATGTTCGACCAGCCTGTCCTGGTCGGTGTCGATGGAACCGGCACGTCGATCGTGCCCTCCGACGTCAGCCGCTGGGAGGCGGACCAGATCGCAGTAGTGGTAGCTGAGACCTCGGAAGCAGCTTTGGCAGGAGCGAAGGCACTCGAAGTCGAGTGGGTAGACCTGCCTTTGGCAGGGGACATCACAACCTCCGACACCGGAGACACTCTCGTCCACCCGGAGAATGGTCACGACACGAACAGCTATTTCGGCCTGAAGATCCGAAGGGGCGATATGGATGCCGCCTGGCAGGAGGCGGACGTCGTGATCGAGGGCAGCTACTTCCTCCCCCATCAGGAACACGCTTACCTCCAGCCGGAAGCTGCGGTTTCGTACATCGATGACCGCGACAGGGTCACGGTTGAGATCGCTGGGCAGTGGACACACGAAGATCGTGAGCAGATCGCCCACGCCCTCGAACTCGATGACGAGAAGGTCCGGGTCATCTATCCGGCGATCGGAGGAGCGTTCGGCGGCCGGGAAGACATGACGCTTCAGATCGTCATGGCTGCCGCCGCCCGGAAGGTCAAGGCGATGGGCATCGACCGCCCTGTCCGAACGGTATGGAACCGCGAGGAGAGCATCGTCGGACATCACAAGCGACACCGAGCCGAGGTCACGACCCGCTGGGGGGCAACGAATCAAGGCAGAGTGGTGGCTGTCGAGGCGACCGCTGCGCTTGACGCAGGGGCATACAACTACACGACCAACAAGGTGCTCGCCACGCTTCACTTCTGCCTCACCGGACCCTATGACATCCACAACGCCCACATCGATTCGAGGGCTGTCTACACGCACTCGGTTCCTGGAGGCGCGTTCCGTGGCTTCGGAGGGCCGCAAGGCGCACTTGTAGCTGAGACCCAGATGAACAGAATCGCTGAAGCGCTCGACATGGATCCGATCGAACTGCGTCGGATCAACCTTCTTCACGAAGGCGACGACTACATCACGCAGCGGCCGCTTCCGGGGGGCGTCAGCATCGAGACGGTGATCGACGAGCTGGCTGAGGCGAGCCACTGGGGCGAGGAACAGAGCACCACCACGACCGTCACTGCCATCAAGTCTCTCCCTGCACCCGAGGGTTCCATCCGGACGGGCAGGGGCATGGCGTGTGGACTCAAGAACGTCGGGTTCACCATGGGATTCCCTGAGCGCTGCGAGGCAACGGTCACGCTGTTCGGGGACGATGATGTCGAGTCGGCCCACATCGCTGCGGCTGGTGCCGACGTGGGGCAGGGCCACCACACGGTGCTGCGCCAGATGACAGCTGAGGCGGCCGGGGTCCCGCTGGAAGCGGTCACAGGGACCTTCTCCGATACTGCGACGAGCGGAGACTCGGGGTCAGCATCGGCCTCACGGCTGACGCTCATGTCTGGCAACGCGATCCTCGGTGCCACCGAGGAAGCCACCAAAGCGTGGAACGATGGTGATCGGCCTGCCCACGGCCACTTTCGTTACGTTCCCCCGAAGACCGAGATGGTCGATCCCGATACTGGCGTGGGCTCCCCCGTTTTCGCCCTCGGGTACGTAGCGGAAGCGGTGGACGTGGCCGTTGACATCGAGACGGGCCATATCCGTGTCGGCACGGTGGTGTGCGCCGTCGACGTAGGCAAGGCGATCAACCCTGGCCTCGTTCGTGGACAGGTTGAAGGCGCCATCGTTCAGGCGCACGGATACACACTGTCAGAGCGGCTTCGCGTCGTGGACGGACGGCTCACGAACCCCACCTTCAGCGGGTACCTCGTCCCAGGATCGATGGACGTGCCCGACCGTATCGAGACCGTGATCGTCGAGGTCCCGGATCCGATCGGGCCATGGGGAGCGAGAGGCATGGCAGAGATGCCACTCTTGGTCTACGCACCCGCAGTCGTCGCGGCGTTGCACGACGCAACAGGCGTGTGGTTCAACGAGATCCCTCTCACACCAGATCGAGTGCTGGCTGGCCTGAAGGCTGCGGGTGTCTCCTAACCAGATACCGTCGATCGTTGTCGTTGGCTCCCTCAACCGGGACCACGTCGTCACCGCCCGATCGCTTCCACTGCCAGGTGAGACCCTCCACGGAACCAGCTACGCACAGCACAACGGAGGCAAAGGCGCGAACCAGGCGGTGGCTCTCGCACGACTCGGACAGGATGTCTCGATAGTCGGTTGCGTCGGTGATGACGCCGATGGCGCTGCACTCCGCGCCGCTCTCGAGGTGGACGGTGTTGATATCAGCCTGCTGTCGACTGTCTCATCGAGAACTGGCATCGCTGTCATCACGGTCGACGAAAACGGTGAGAACTCGATCGTCGTGGTCGCCGGGGCAAACGACGATGTGGATGCCACCCTGATCAACGCTGCCGCACCAGCGATCTCCGCTGCTGACATCGTGCTCGCACAGTTGGAGATACCCGCTTCATCCGTGGAACTGGCATTTCGCCATGCCAAGAACACCGTCGTGTTGAATCCGGCTCCCGGTTCCAAACTCGATCACCGATTCCTTGCAGAATCCGACTACCTCGTACCGAACAGGACGGAACTCGCAACCCTTGCAGGCACCGCTGTTCCACACGGGGACACGGAGCTACTCGCTGCGGTCGACCTGCTGGAATTCGACGGAACCGTCATCGTCACGATCGGAAGCGAAGGTGCGATCGCCGTACGACGCGGATCCATCGTCTCTCGATCTGTCCCGCCGCCCGTTCATGTGGTGGACACGGTGGGGGCAGGCGACGCGTTCTGTGCAGGTCTGTGCGACGCACTCGCCCGAGATCTACCGATCCAGGATGCTGTCGAATGGGCAACCGTCTGCGGTGCGCTCGCCACTACGAGGACTGGCGCACAGCCGTCCATGCCCACAGCCTCAGAGGCCCGGTTTCTCCTCGGAGCGAGCCAGTAGCTCGGCCGCGTCGATCTCCACGATCTGGACTCTGGGCTCTTCAGGCCGAGCCATCGCATACAAGTGTCGGTCCGACGCGGATCGGGAAGAAAGAGGTGCAAGGCGCTCTCCGTATCGGTGGCGGTGAATGACACGAAACGCCACACGATCCGCACGCGTCGCCATCTTGGGTTCGCCGAATACCCACCCGTAATAGTGGCCAAAACCTGCATCCACAGCTCTGGCGAAGGATCTCACTGTCAAACCCACAGCGATCACGAAGCTTGCAAATCCCGCTGGTGAGTTCGAATGGTCGATGAGGACGGCTGCTGCAGTGAGAGCGGCCGCGCCGAGCACGAGATGCCGCTCGACACGAGCGAAACGGGCGCCGTATCGCGATACGAACGGTGAGCCGAGTGGGGCCACATCAACGATGCTGCTCATACGACCGACAGTGTATTGCCACGAACCGGTCGCGTCTAGGGCGGGACCCATGCACCGGACTCTCTCAAGGCACCACCATCGACCGATAGCACGTGCATCCGAAGGGTTAAGCGACCCCCCAATCGGCTTGTACCGCTGCCTGGGACAGGGAGGCCCGTGCCAGAACGGTGCCTGACTCGTCGATCACAGCCGATTCACATTCGATACGGCGTTCCCCGTCTGAGGTCATCCAGCCGAGGACGGCCACAGGCCTCCCCAACGGGATCGGATGAATGATCTCTGCGGTCATGTCGGCGAGAGCGGGGAAAAAGTTTCTCTTCGGCCTCTTCGAGTCATTCGTTGCCCACCCGGCCGGACAGTCGAGCACCGCCCACACGATCTCGGAAGACAGGTTGGCCGCACCGATCTGCTGCTCGGGTATCCACACCGTTGCCCACAGCGGAAACTGATCCATCCGTGTCGGGTGCATGCCAAGGCTGACCTCTGTCCCACATACGAAACAGGTCGGAGCCATGTGCCAATCCGGTGCTGGCTGGGTACCACGCTCAAAGACCGCAGAGAGCTCGGCCTGGTCTGGCGGCTGCATGACGTCGAGCGTTGACGACCGCGCAATGAGAACGACATCCTCACCATCAAGGATGGAGACATCATCGGTCCCGATCTCCACAGACAGTTGCCGATCGAGCGGGGGCGGGCGTCGCAGCCGAACGTGGGCAGGTCCGTCGATGAACGAAGCAGCAACCCCAGCCGAGTAGCCCCCCTGACCCGAGCTGGCGGGCCCCCGAAAACGGCCAGGGATGGAAACGAAGTCAGTCACGCCACAAGCCTACGCGGCAGATCCCAATCGCGTACCCAGGGTTCCAGGCCACGTATATGTGGCCTGCGGCCCACAGAACAGAGTGCGGGCTCCTCAGAACTCGGCCGAGGGACGATTCTTCGCTCGATCAACCAGTGAGTTGGCTTATCTCCCACAGGTGGCCATCGGGGTCGGTGAAGAAGCATCTGATCTCATGCCCCCAGTCATACGGCGGGGTCTGGAACCGGGCGCCCCGTTCCTTCAAGATCTCGTAGCTCGCCTGGCAGTCCTGGACTCGAATCGTGAAGGAGTGACTCACCGTCGCCCGCTCTGGGGTCGTGAACGTGATGTCCGGCTTGTCCTCCGTCGGACCACCGCCTTCCACGAGCAGCAACCACACGCCATTGAACGACAGGACAGCGGAGGTCCCGTACTCGCCATAGGGGTCGGCACCGAGCACGTCCCGATACCAACCAGAGGACGTGGGAACATCAGCCACCACCAGTAGATGCGTCAGTGCCATGTCAGGTGTTGGAAAAGCCTCGGGCATCGAATCAGCCTACGAGATTCCTGTCTCAGCATGCGACGGTCTCTTGGTGCCAGCCCCTCTGGCACACGTCATTCAGTGTGTTCGGAAAGCGCCCGGTCGCGGATTGATGAGATAGGGTGATTCGATGGAGACGATCGCGGCGGGCGTGTATCAGGTGACCAAGGGTGTCAACGCGTTCATCATCGACGGGGATGAGGGTGTGGTTCTTGTGGATACCGGGCTACCGAATCGACAGGGGGCGATCGTGGAGTCGCTCGCCGATGTCGGAAGGTCAGCCAAGGACATCACGGCGATACTTCTCACACACGGGCACGTCGACCATCTCGGTGGCGCGGCGGCCCTCCAATCCGCTTCGGGCGCTTCCGTCTACGCGTCCCGGGTGGACACACCGATAGCCCAAGGAGATCGATCACCGCCACCGCCCCCCGTCTTCGAACGAATCCCGATCCTTCCGTCACTCATCAACCTGCTTCCTTCAGCTGCACCGGTGATCGTCGACCATCTGGTTGCAGAAGGAACAATGGAGGCTCTGCCCAACGGCATCTCTGTACTCGACTCTCCTGGACACACCAAGGGCCACGTGTCCTATCTGCTCGATCGCGACGGAGGCGTCCTGTTCGTCGGCGATGCGGCCGTCGGCTCACACGGCGAGGTGAAACGTGGCTGGTTCAACCGCAAGACGGCTTCGATCGATGACAGCATCCACCACATCGGTGAAACCGAATTCGACATTGCATGTTTCGGTCACTCGAACCCGATCACCGGCTATGCGTCCGTGGCGTTCCAGCGCTTCGCATGAGCACAGCCAGCGACATTCGAACTCTGTAAGAACCTTGACAGTGCCGGTTGTCGGCGGTGTGCGGTGGTATTGAATTGACCTCAGATCTCCGCCAACCAAAAGGATCACGTGCTTCGCCCGATAATGCTCACGGGACTCGGCATAGCCTTAGTTGCCTCGGCCTGCTCCTCGGCAACAGCCGAGGGCTCCAGTGTGGACCCGTCAACCGCCGCCGAGTACCTAGCCGAGGTGCGTGAGATCGAAGGCGAGTACGCCAGCGGTTTCGCTGACATCCGCGAGGCGACAACGCAGTCATACGCCACGAGAAACGTGCTGTTCGGCGCCGTAGAGGATGCGGGGTTCGCCGAAGCTGCCGAAAGGGCACTGAGCCGCGCCGCTGCTACATCGCCACCTCCCGGACTGACCAGGGACCACGACACATGGATCCAATATCGGTCAGCGATCGAGAACATATCCGAAGATGACTACGGACAGGCAATCGAGAACGGGAATCTTCAGGAACTTCTTGCGATCCTTACGACCTTTGAGCAGCAATACGGCTCGCTCCTCGCCAACACAGGGCGCGAGTTCTGTCTGGCCGCATCCATCGATCCCGATCTTTGCACCGCAGGGGACGACTTGCCGGGGGACGAATACGGGCAACGAATCCATGAGATCCTCCGCCAGAACAAGCTGAGGAGTTTTGGGCTATTCACGTTCCCAGACGATATGTCCGCCGAAGAGCGGTCAGTCCGGCTCGGCGAAGTCCAGCCTCGGATCGAGTCATCGCTCAAAGCCGCCGGTGACGCGATGGCCCAGATCACCCCTCCGGACGAGTTCGCAGCGGACCACGCTGCGTTCCTCCGGTATTTCGAGGAGCAGTACGGGGTGGCGGGAGCGATCACCAAGGCCAACGCCGAGGGTGACGATGGCCGCGTTCTTGAACTCTTCAGGGAGTCGGGTGTCGTAGCTGGGCGTGTGGCACAGGCCGAGTCCTCCGGCTTCGCCCGCATCTCAGCCCCCTTCCGCGCCGACGACTTCACCAACCGCGGTACGGGCTGATACCGACTTGGTGTCCTCACCGTCAAGATCCGGCCCAACGAACCCCGCGTCTGGCTACTGGAACAGCACCACGACAGCAATCGCCAACGCCACGAAGATGCCGGTGAAGGTCGCCATCGACACGAAAGACATGCGATAACGTTCGCGTACGGAGAACCCGTCGTCGACGAAGATCCTGACGTTTCCGTAGAAGGCCAAGCCTCCGACAGCGACACCACCGAAGCTCCCGTTGACGAACAGCGAGTAGATCGGCATCAGCAATGGGATACCTACCCACAGCCACTCCAATCCGACCACTCGCCTGCCGATAGGAGTTGTGT
>CAXMSN010000060.1:0-3953 GCA_964196275.1 uncultured Kiloniellales bacterium
AGAATCCGGCCAGACCGGGAAGGCCGAGCGAGGCCATGGTGATAAAGCCGAGGATCCAACCCATACGAGGCGCCTGAATGAGCAGTCCGCCGAGTCGCTTGATCTCGAGGGTGTGGTAGCGCTCTTTGATCGACCCTGCCACGAAGAACAACATGCCAGTGATCAAACCGTGGGCGACCATTCCGAAGATTGCGGCGTTCATGCCCCAGTCGGTAAGCGTGGCGATGCCGAGCATCACGTAACCCATGTGAGCAACCGATGAGAACGCGATCAAACGTTTCATATCGGTCTGCGCGAGGCACCCGAGCGCGCCGTAGATGATCCCGATCACGGCCAGGAGACCGATCCACGGAGCCCACGAAACCGCAGCCTCGGGCAGGATAGGAATGGCGATACGGACAAATCCATAGGTGCCGAGCTTCAATAACACCGCGGCCAGAATGACAGAGCCTTGGGTTGGCGCCTGCGTGTGGGCATCGGGAAGCCACGTGTGGAACGGGAAGATCGGCACCTTGATGCCGAATCCGAGCAGCATGCCGCCGAAGATCCACAGCTGGGCGTTATGGCTCACACCGTTGGCGCGAACCGCATCAGAGAGGCCCGTTATGGAGAACGTCTCCCCGCCTGCAAGGAAGAACAACGCGAGGAAGCTGACGAGCATCAGAGCTGAGCCGAAGAGTGTGTACAAGAAGAACTTGAGCGAGGCGTACTTACGGTCCTCGCCACCCCACACCGCGATCATGAAGAACATCGGCAAGAGCACGACTTCGAAGAACACAAAGAACAAGATCAGGTCTCGGGCAACGAAGGTTCCGATCATGCCGGTGTGAAGAATCAGGATGATCATCAGGAACGCTTTGGGATTGTGCGGCTCGGGGAAGTGATTCCACGAGTACACAATGACCAGGGGCGTGATCAGCATCGTCAAGAGGAGCAACGGCAACGACATGCCGTCGATACCGATCGAGTACTGGGTCGAGATGATGTCGATCCAATCGTGCTCGACCGTCCACTGCATCTGGCCTGCGTTGTCGTAGTCGAAGTCGAACAGGAGCACCACGCCGATCGCAGCCACCACAAGAGACGTGCCGAGGGCGATCGCCTTGTGCATTGTCTCGTCGGTCTTCGGGAAGGCCATCATGACCGCGACCCCGATGAGCGGCAGGAAGATCGCCGCTGAGAGTCCCCATTCTCTGATTAATTCCATTGGTTGTATCCCTGATTCCTAAACGAAGATGATGAAGATGCCAGCGAGGATCGTGGCACCGGCGAACAGAAGGGCGGCGTATTGCTGGACCTTGCCCGTCTGCATCCGGCGCAGCTCCTGGCCGCTCTGGTTGGACAAAAAACCGGCGCCATTTACGGCTCCCTCGATGAGACCTTGGTCGATCTTGTCGTAAACGACTTGACCGGCTTTCACGGACGTCTCCCCCGCGGTATCGACGAACTTGTCGAGCACGTTCTGGTTGAACCAATACGCGCCCTTCGCGATCGGCCCCTTGACCGCGGCGACGATGACGTCGTTGTAGAGGTGGTCGAGGTAGTACTTGTTCACGAGGAAGGCGTGGCCGGTGGCGGCCAGAGGATTCGTCGTGGTGAGCCCATTGGGGAGCTCGGTGAGGCTCTGGCCCGTTTCCTTCGCGAGGCCGTCGACCTTGATGAAGTAATACCAGTAGGCGATCGCTGGACCGATGAGGCCGGCCACACTTGCAATGACGGCGAGCCACCAGCTCGGGACGGCGTGACTGATGGCCGGGAAGTACGCGGCCGACGGTTCAATGAAGTGTCCGAAACGTTCTTGCCAAGAGGCAGGGTCGTCGGCGCTGCAAGCGAGGAAACCTGGGGGCAGGTTCAGGAGTCCGCCACCAACGGCCACCACACTCAAGATGATCAGCGGAACCGTAATACGCGGGCCGGATTCATGTGGGTGACCATGACCGCGGAACTCTCCAAAGAAGGTGAGGTAGATCGCTCGAGTCATGTACGCACCCGTGAGCGCAGCGCCGATGAGACCCATGATGAGCATGAGGTGGTAACTGCCGTTGGCATGGTCGCCGCCGACACCAAGCCCACCGGTTCCCACGAGGATCTCGTCCTTCGACCAGAAGCCCGCTGTGGGAAATACACCCGCCAAAGCGATCGAAGAGATCACAAACGTCTTGAACGTGGTGGGCATGAACTTTCGCATGCCTCCCATGTCCTTCTTCATGTCGAAGCTATGGACGGAGTGCGCCACGGAACCAGCGCCGAGGAAAAGCCCGGCCTTGAAGAAGGCGTGCGTAAACAGGTGGAAGAGCGCCGCGGTCCATGCACCAACGCCTAGCGCGAGCACCATGTAGCCGAGCTGGCTGACCGTCGAATACGCAAGAACCTTTTTGATGTCATCCTGAACGAATGCGAGCAGACCGCCGAAGACGACGGTGATACTTCCAATGACTGCCAGCCCGTTGATGCTCGAACCCGGGATGCTGTAACCCTCGTAGAACACGGGATACAGACGCGCGATCAAGAATACGCCGGCGACGACCATGGTTGCCGCGTGAATGAGGGCCGACACGGGAGTCGGCCCGGCCATAGCGTCGGGCAGCCACGTGTGGAGGATGAACTGACCGGACTTGCTCATCACCGCCGCGGTCAGCGAAATCGCTGCCCACGTGAGTGCCGTTTGGCTGATCTCACCCGCAACAGCCATCTCGTTGATGGTGATGATGTCGAACGTACCACCCGCCGAGAAGTACAGGATCGACATACCGACGAGCAGGCCGATGTCGCCGACTCGGTTCGTGAGAAACGCCTTCAACGCTGCGTCGGAGTTCGGCTTCTCTTCCCACCAGTGGCCGATGAGTGCGAACGAACAAACACCGACGAGCTCCCACGCCATGATCATCTGCAACGTGCTTCGTGAGAGCACGAAGAAGAGCATCGAGGCGCTGAAGAGCGAGAGGAAAGCAAAGTAATGCGTGTACCTGCGGTCGCCAGCCACGTAATCGGTGCTGTAGATGTGGACCAGCAGCGAGATGGTGGTGACCACGAAGATCATCAGCACCGATGGACCGTCGAGGAGCGTGCCGACGGCGTAGGACACTCCCCCGTTGACCAACCACTCACGACCGTTCAGGACCGCGACAGCAGGATGTGACTCTTCACCCTCGGCCGCCTCCGTGGCGGCCGTGAGCTCGACATCTTCGGAGACCACGATCACATCGTCGGGCGCGCCCGACACGTTTTCCGTGACAGTGAGCGACAGGGCCGCGGCGCCGTCCTCGGAGTGGTCGTCGTCGGACTGCTCACCAGCATGTGTGTCGACCACACCGTGCAGCGCACTCTGGGCTTCCCCATCGAAGTTGTCACGATGATCGAGCCAGGCAACATTTGCGAAGATCGCGAGCAGGAAGGCTGCGCCGATTGCGGCGATACCGAGTTCTGCACCGCCTCTGGGCATCCGCTTTCCGAAGAACAAGATGCCGAGAAAGGAGAGGGCCGGCAGCGCCGGAATCAGCCAAACGTTTTCAAGGAACCAGTTCGCATCCGTGGTGAAGGACACCTCGGGCACGGCCTCGGTTGCGAGTAGAAGAAATGACATCCGCATCAGCCCTTCAACATGTCGACTTCGGAGAAGTCGATGCTCTTGCGGTTGCGGTACATGAGCAACACCATGGCCAGGCCAACCCCGACCTCAGCTGCCGCTACTGCGATGACAAACACGGCGAAGACATCGCCGAGGACGTTGTCCTGGAACGCTCCGAAGGCGACCAGATTGATGTTGACCGCGTTGAGGATGAGTTCGACCGACATCAGGACGAGCACCCCGTTGCGACGGGTGAGCACGCCATAGACCCCGATGCAGAACAGCGCTGCGGCGAGAAGAAGGAACTGGTTGAGCATCATGGCAGCGGGACCTACTCTTTCCGGGCCACGACGACGGCGCCAATCAGTGCTGCGAGCAGCAGCAC
>CAXMSN010000061.1:0-14259 GCA_964196275.1 uncultured Kiloniellales bacterium
AAGCATGGTGTCGAGTACAACGTGCTGACAACCGTGAACGCCGTCAACGGCGACTACCCGCTGGAGGGGTACCGTTTCCTTCGCGACGCGGGGGGGACGACGTGGATGCAGTTCATCCCTGTGGTCGAACGAACCGACGATCAGGGGCAACCGGCCTACCTCAACGGCACGAACGTATCGGACCGTTCGGTCGCTGCGGAGCAATTCGGTCGATTCCTCTCGGTCATCTTCGACGAGTGGGTTCGCAATGATGTCGGCGATGTCTTCGTGCAGACATTCGAGGCAGCCGTCCGAAATTGGATGGGATTCACATCTTCGGGCATGTGCGTTTTCAATGAGACCTGTGGCCTCGGTGTCGCTCTCGAACACAACGGGGACCTGTATTCGTGTGACCATTTCGTCGAACCGGAGTTCCTCATTGGCAACATCAACGATGTGGAAATGGGGGATCTCGTCGGCTCCTCGCGTCAGCATGCGTTCGGCATGGACAAGCGCGACGCGCTTCCACAGTCCTGTCTCGACTGCGATGTTCGGTTTGCGTGCCACGGCGAATGTCCGAAGAATCGGTTCATCGACACGCCAGATGGCGAGTCGGGGCTCAACTATCTGTGCGCCGGGTTCAAAGACTTCTTCCATCACGCCGACGAACCGATCCGAATCATCGCCGAGGCACTCCAGGCCGGCCGTGAGGCTTCGGATGTGATGCCGGTCTTGGCAGCCAAGGAAGCGGAGTTCGAGGCTGCGGTTCGATCGGCAGGTCGGAACGGCCTGTGTCCGTGCGGAAGTGGAGAGAAGACCAAGCGATGCCATGGCGATCGGAACCGGGACCGTCCGGTGCGTCCGGACCTCCCGAGTTCGCCTGGTCAGCCAAGACCGAGAGCAAGAGATCGAAGCCGAATGTGAGGAGAACACCATGGCAGACCGACCAAACATCCTGATCCTCTGGGGTGACGACATCGGCTGGTACAACATCAGCCACAACAACCGTGGTGTGATGGGGTACGAGACCCCCAATATCGATCGAGTGGCCCGCGAAGGGATTGAGTTCACAGACTATTACGCCCAACAGTCGTGCACGGCAGGTCGCGCTGCCTTCATCACGGGTCAGAACCCCATTCGGACCGGACTCACGAAGGTGGGGATGCCAGGCTCTGATATCGGACTCCAAGCTGAAGACGTGACGATCGCCGAGCTGCTCAAACCGCTCGGGTATCGCACCGGACAATTCGGGAAGAACCACCTCGGCGACAAGGACGAGTACTTGCCGACCAGCCATGGATTCGATGAGTTCTACGGAAACCTCTACCACCTGAACGCCGAAGAGGAGCCCGAGCATCCGGACTACCCGAAAGAGCCTGAGTTCCGTGAGCGGTTCGGGCCCCGTGGCGTTATCCATTCCTTCGCTGATGGGCGGATCGAGGACACGGGTCCTCTCACGCTCAAGCGCATGGAGACCATCGACGACGAGGCGACCGACCGGGCAGAACAGTTCGTGCGGGACGCCCACGCTGCGGACGAGCCGTTCTTTGTCTGGTGGAACGCAACGAGGATGCACTTCCGCACGCATTTGAAGAAGGAGTCCGAGGGACTCTCCGGCCAAGGCTTTTACAACGATGGCATGGTCGAGCATGACGGACACGTCGGCCAGATGCTCGATGTGCTTGATGAGTTGGGCATCGCGGAGAACACGATCGTTGTGTACTCCACCGACAATGGGCCGCATTTCAACACGTGGCCTGACGGCGCCATCACACCGTGGCGTAGTGAGAAGAACACAAACTGGGAAGGGGCATACCGTGTTCCATGCTTCGCCCGGTGGCCCGGACACTTCCCTGAAGGCAAGACGCTCAACGGAATCGTGTCGCACCAGGAGTGGCTGCCGACCCTTCTGGCGGCTGCGGGCGACCCAGATATCGTTGACAAGCTCGCCGACGGGCATCAGGTGGGCGACACGGAGTTCCACGTCAAGATCGATGGTTACAACTGCCTCGACTACTTCACCGGGGAGTCCGATGAGTCGCCCCGAGAGTGGTTCTTCTACACGAACGATGATGGCCTCATCACGGCCATCAGATATGACGCATGGAAGGCCGTGTTCTACGAGCAGCGTGCGAAGAAGATGGACGTGTGGTCCGACCCGTTCATCCCGCTGAGGTTGCCGAAGATCTTCAATCTCAGACGTGACCCCTTCGAGCGTGCCGATGAGAATGCAAACGCCTACTGGGATTGGGCGCTCGACCTGCTGTTCGTGCTGTATCCGATGCAGGCGCTGGCTGCCGAACAAGCCCAATCGTTCAAGGAGTTTCCGCCTCGACAGAAGCCGGCCTCGTTCAACCTGGACGCGGTCCTGGCCCAGATGGAGGATGCGAGCGGCGGTGGTCTGCATTAGGCCCTTTCGGCCGACATTCGGTGACCACCTGCGTTGCTCGGACGGCGTATTGTGAAAGCTCAGAGGGTCGCCATCGACGTCGCCACGGCTGGGCAGGACAGAGCGAGTGGTGACCTTGGCTGAACCAGAACCTGCGGGGAGTGTTCGGAATGAGTAAGTGGCGTCTACTTTTCATAGTGGTAATCGTCGCCCTTGGTATTCTCGTACTCGTCGCCGGATGGGATCAGGTCTTCGAGTTCTTCGACCGCCTCTAGACGCATGAAGAAGCAGCCGGTACACCGAACCGGGTGAACAGCGTCACAGACCGCATCCTCAGGCGTCTAAGCGGTATCGTGGTCAGTGTGAAACGCCGCACCCTCCTATTGGCTGGTGCCTTGATCCTGATCGTTGTGTACCTGGTCGTCCTTGTGATGATCGAGGAGCCAACCAGCCCTTTGCATCTGGAACCAATACCGGGAGCCACGGTGCCCGGAACGCAGGCTCCCTAGTAGGCATCCTGCGAGAGAACCGATCCTGTCAGGCCAACCACTAGTTGAAGAAGCCCGGGTTCAACAACAGCCAGCCCCATATAGCGAGCCCGATCGCCGCCGCACCCGCCATCCACATGATGTCCGTCGTTCTCTCGTTCATCACCAACGGACGTTAGATGGGCGCCGACACCTGTACGCCCCCACAATCGAACGGGATCACGATCAGCCACCGGCGGCCCACCAGTCTCAACCCGGATCCGGGCCAACGCCGACCCAACGAGGGCCTATTCATTGGTGATCCGACTGGGTAAACAAGTTTCAATCAAGGAATCGGGGGGGTGACGTCTGAAGACGGCATCCGCCCCATGTCGCTAGGTCCGGTGTTGGATGCGCATAATGCCGGTTATGCGCTGCGAGATGGGCAGTCACATGTCTCGTTGCGGCTAGTGGGCGAAGCCTGCTTGATCCACTGATCTTGACGGCGGGTTTGCCTGGGGATCTTCGCACGCTGTCCGCAGATCGTCGATGAGCGAGTCTGCCAGGTCCATCGTGAACACTTCACTCACGACGATTCGTAGCACGGCGACGTCTGTCGCGTTGTCTGGCATGGTGTAGGCAGGGACCTGCCAACCGTGGTACCGGAGCCGGTCGGAAATGTCGTAGACGGTGTACGGCACGTCGCCTGTGATTTCGAATGCCAGCACAGGGATGGCGGTCCCGTCACTGATGATCGAGAACGGCCCGATCTCAGCGATGCGGGACGACATCGACGTCGCCGTCTGCTCGAAAGCCTTCTTCCTGCCTCTTGCCGTCTACGCCCTCATTCGGGTATTTCAACGCCCGTCCAGTCCAGCAACGATTCGTCAGCTTGCCGGTGCGGTCATCAACAACGGCTGCATTGATTGCGGAACCCACCGAAGATAAGCCGGAATCTGTCTGAAAATCGGCAGGTGAGAGCACGTCCATCGAAGTTGTGTAGTGTTGGAGTCAAGATAGTTTTTGGTGTGTGCGGGTACGTCCAAGCACCCGCGAACCATGCGATCTAGGAGGTCGGAAATGGCATCGGGTTCAGGCGTAACCGGGGTCGGAGAAGTTGGGACAGTTCGTCCATTTGGCAGCGTGAGCATGCCACTGAAAGTTTCAGGCGGGCTCGCCGTCATCGTCGGCATCGTGTTCCTCGCCATGACGATGATCAACAACCTGTTCGAGGTCGGTCCAGCATTCGAGGAGTTGATTGATGACTTCCGTCCGGTGCTGACCGACGAGTCGCTGGATACGGCACGTGCGGACATCGCCGTCCTTGAGGCTGCCGGCGCTGAGTTCCAAGCTGTTGTCGGCCCTGCAATGGCACAAGCTCTTGGAATGACGCCTGAGCAGTTCGGCGGCATGGTCCAAAGTGAGTACCCGGCAGTCGCTCAAGGCATGGAAGCGCTCCCTGCGATCACAGAGACATTTACCGGCTTGATCGACACGCTCGATAGCCAAGGTGATTTGTTCGCTTCTGCCGACGCCATTCCATCCGATGACCTACCAGCCAACACGGTTCCTTGGATCATCGCGATCTCTGGTGTTCTTGCACTTGGACTCGGTGTCATGACGTTCAAGCCTGGTCGGATCTGGGCGATTCTCGTTCTCGCACTTGGTCTGATCCTCGTTATCTCGACGGTCGTGCTGAGCTTGCCCCAGAAGGCAGCAGATGCCGATGAGCTCAATGAGAACCTGACACCGATCTACACGCAGGAGCTCATCGACGGTGCGAACGCATCGCTTGCCGTCATCGGTGCGATGGGCGAACAGATGCAGACAGAGATGCTGCCCGACCTGGCAGCGCAGCTCGGGATGACGCCGGACGAGTTGAACGCCTTCATGGGACAGAACTTCCCTGCGACAGCGGCGGCGATGCAGTCGATGCCAGAGTCGCTCCCGCGGTTCAATGCGTTCGTCGGCGTCTTCGAGGCGAATCTCGACAACTACGAGACGATCCAGCCCGTAGCGTTCACGCCGATCATCTGGACGTTCCTACTCGGTGGCGTGCTCATCGCCATTTCGAGCGGCTATTGCGTCCTGACGAAGCAGTACGAGAAGTAGATCGGTTAGCCGGGAGATAACCGCTCCTGGTCGAACAAGGGGACCGGCGAGAGAGGTGATCGCTTCCTCTCTCGCCGGTCTCTGCGCGGAGACGGCACTACCGTGGCGCCGTGGCGAAGCGGGTATACGAAGACGAGTCGATCCGCGTGTCGTGGGACTCCTCGCTGTGCATCCACACAGCGCATTGCATCCGGGAGGGTGACGGCACGTTCGATCCGTCGCGCCGCCCCTGGGTGGATCTCTCGATGGCATCAACCGAAACCGTTGCTGCCGCCGTTGAAGGTTGTCCAACGGGTGCACTGCGATACGAGCGACTCGATGGAGGACCGCAGGAAGAAGTTCCGGACCGCACGACCGTCGTGCCGTTTCCAAACGGCCCGTTGATGGTTCGTGGCGAACTCGAAGTGCGGGATAGGCATGGAGATCTGTTCGTGGCAGCACCGCGTGTGGCGCTCTGTCGATGCGGCGAATCGAAGAACCAGCCTTTCTGTGACCTGTCGCACCGAGGATCCTCGTTCAGGGACCGTGCGAAAGCCCCTGCGCCAGACAGGGACGCTGCGATGAACCCACTCGACATCTCAGGCGAAACGCTTTGACATGACCGTGTCAGGACGACAATTCGCCGAAGAGATAGCCGATCTGCACGGCTTCTTCGATGATTGGTTCGCGGGACGAGCAGGTCGAAATATCAGTGAGTTCGCTGACCGGCTCGATCCAGGTTTCACGATCGTGAACCCGCACGGTGAGGTAGTCGGGAAGGAAGCACTCGTCGGCGTCTTTCAGCAGCGCTTTGGCGCCTACGCAGTAGCGATCACGACGAGCGGCGCCACCTTGGCCATGACCGAACCGGTGTTACTTGGAACCTATGAGGAGCATCGTCGAACGGGTGACGAGATGACACGCCTCATCGCCACCGTCGCGATGGTCGTGGATGAACAGACTCCGACCGGATATCGGTGGTTGAGTGTCCACGAGACGTGGATCGAGGGCGAGGGCTAGGCGCCCAGATCCTGCATGAGGTAGTCGATGACATCGACGGCCGAGTAATGGGTGGTTCCCTCCGGAGCGAACCTCGCGACGTGTTCGGCGTCGTCCCCTGAGGTGATGAGCATTCCTTCGACATCACCCGAGCTCTGGACCTGAGGCATGCCAACGTTGGACACCAACGAGTTACAGAGGCACTTGCGTCCTACGGTGTCGGCGATATCCCCGCCCTTTTTGAGGTAGTCGTCAACCGGTTCAGATGGGCAGCGCCAACCGATCGAGCCGTTGCCCTTGTCGTACGCGTGGCGGAGATAGCCGAGGTCGCAGATTCTCGTCCGCTTCTCGTACTCGTCCGCATTGGACAAGGTGTCTTCGAGTTGCACGACTTTGAATGGGAACCCTGTCGGGGATGCGACAGCGTCCGTGTAGACGTTGAGGTCGCCCGCTCGTGAGCGCTCGATGACCTCGTCCTTGATCTCGCGCGTGAAGCCTGACTCTTCGCAGTACGCAAACGCGGTTCCCACCTGCACTCCTGTGGCCCCGGACTCGAGAGCACTCTTGACCTGGTGCGGCTCGGCATAGCCTCCAGCAAGCCAGAACGGTTTCCCGAGATCTGCAATCGCATCAAGGTCCGGTACATCACGATCGCCGTACAGCGGCTCTCCTTCATCATTGAATTGGCCCTTCGCCCTTGGAGGTGCGTTGTGCCCACCTGCCACTGGGTACTCGACGACGAATCCGTCGACTTCGCCAGAGGACTTGGTGGCTAGCATCCGTGCGAGGACGTGGGATGAGACGATCGCGAGGAACTTCGGGCGGGGAAGCCTGTCTGAGAGATCCTTGGCGAACTGTCGAGGCGAGAACCGGACATACGGGTCGGCCTTGTCGGTCAATCCCTTGACATCGATTCGCATCTCAACGTCGAAACCTTCGGCGAGTTTGTCGAGAATGCCGGGGATCGCCCTTGGGATGCCAGCACCCATCAGGACATAGTCCACGCCCGCCAGCATCGCTCCGTACAGCGACGGAAGTGTCGGCACCTGCAGCTTCTCAAGGTAGTTGACGCCGACAGGGTTCGAGTGACCCTCTTTGGCGAGGAACACCTCGACGAAGTTGGCAGCCACTATGAGCTCCTCGGTCTTCTTCGAAGGAGAGTGCCCGATCATCGGCTTCGTCTTGAAGCGGGCTGTGTCCGATTTCCCGCCCTCTACGTAGTAGCGATCGAGTATCCGCTTTGCGGTCTCTTGGAAGGGAAACGCTGCGAGCGCCCTTCGCATGTGGCCACCCGGATCGCCGATCTGAAGACGTCTAGCGAGGATGGCGTCGACGGCTGTTCCAGAGATGACGCCGAGCTGGCCCGTTCGAGACACAGCGTTCGCAAGACGCCAGTCCGATACCGCCGCGCCCATACCGCCCTGGATGATGATCGGTGGGTTCGGTGTCATGCGGATATCAGCTCTCGGATCTCGAACAGAGTACGTCGGCGCCGTCGCTCGTGCGACCTGTGCGTTCGACCTGTGAATGGTACGGCGGGTTTCGGAGTTTCTGTCGCGGAATCGATCCGGTGGTGGGAGGCACCATTAATGATCGTTTGGCGTCGCGACGGTCTTGATCGTCGTCAGCCAGCGATACTGCTCGGCGTAGTCGATCCCGTACCCGACTACGAATCCGGGGGGAACCTCGATGCCCCAGTAGTCCGGCTTCGGTTGGCCAGCGCGGGACAGAAGGGCGCACGTGGTGACCGATGCAGGCTTCCCGACACGCATCCGATCGGCGACGAACTGAAGTGTGAGCCCGGTGTCGAGGATGTCCTCGACGAGGATCACGTGCCGACCTCGGACGTCGTGTTCGATGTCCTTGGTGATCTCTACTGCGCCTGAGGATTCCATCGAGGTTCCGTACGACCGTGCACGGATGAAATCGACCTGTGACGGTATCGCAGTGGCACGGATGAGGTCGGCGACGAAAATGAAGGAACCAGTGAGGACTCCAACGAAGAGGGGGTTCTTGCCATCGAAGTCACGTTCGAGCTCGGATCCGATCCTCGCCACCGCGGCCGCAATGTCGTCTGCCGTGTACAGGTCGATGAGGTCCATGGCCACATCCTACGGTCAAACGTATTCCGCGCGGCGTCGACGGCCCGGAACCACTTGAACCGTCTAATGCAATCGTGTCACTGCACAAGGAGCACGGTGGCGTACGAGCTTGTTGCGTCTCGAGAACCGATCCTCGAACCGGGTCAGCAGTTCGACGGCCGTTCCGAGACCGTGCTTGGACACAATGAAGAAGAGCAAGCAGCGATCGAGCACCGCCGGACCGCATGGCGTACCGGACGGTCTTCGGGATCTTCGGACGTGGTGTGGTGGATCGTGAGGGTGCCGGGTAAGCAGTTCGCCCGATGGCTGGCCGATAGCGGCAGTGACCAGGAGCAGGTGTTCAACCTCACTACGAACACGCTCGTACCCATCCAACCTTGATGCGCACACGAACGTAGGAGTACCTCGAAGTGCGGCTGTAACCTGCCGACCGATGAGCGACACCACCACTTCAATCGTTGAGATAACCGACACGGCTCGAGACATGATCCTTTCGTTGCGAGATGGTGAAGATATGCCGGATCTTCACCTCGGGCTGCGCATCACAGGCGTCGGTGCGCAGGGATTCGTCTACGAGACATCGTTCCTTCGTGCTGAAGATGTGCTCAGCACCGACATTGTCGAGGATCACGGGGGGCTGCCGGTCGCGGTTGCCCTCGACTCGGTCGAGAACCTTCGCGGAGCTGTGCTTGACCTCTCGGGAGATGGAACCGGTCCGGGACTCGTGATGAGGAACCCGAACGTTCCTTCGCCAACGATGCCTGGCGGCGATCTTGACGACATCGATCTTCAGGGGACCCCCGAGGAGAAGGTCAGGCAACTGCTGAGCGAGCGGATCAACCCATCGATTGCAAGTCATGGCGGGGTCGCGACGCTGATCGCCGTCGATGGTGATGTGGCTCAACTCGAACTAGGCGGCGGATGCCAGGGATGTGGTCTGGCCGCCGTCACGCTGCGACAAGGCATCGAGGCTGCGATCCTCGCCGCGATCCCAGAGATCACTGAAGTGGTCGATGTAACAGACCATGCCCTCGGAACGAACCCCTTCTACGCCTAGCTTGCGTCTCAGTCGCGCATGCGCTCCCGCATCGACTTGACGACGTCGAGAGCGTCCTTGCCTCCCTCTGTCCCGATGCGAGGCAACTTCGCCGACTTTCGCGTATAGAACGACTCGGCACGCTCAGTGTTCGTCCTGCGTGAAGGCTTCGGAGGAGGCGCAACGGACGGTGAGTAGTCGAACACGAACGGAGCGACCTGGCGTCCCACGTCCTGAGCCACTTCCTCGACTGATCCGTGGAGCGACGGCATGGAATCTGGCATCGTCGCAAGGTCGAGGAGGCGGGTGTCGAGTGTCTCGATCAGTTGTTGGGAGTCTCCAATTAGGTCTGCCAGCTCGTTGTACTCAGCTCGGAGAGCTGCATTGACTACCAGGAGGTCCGCGTTCTCGTCGGCTACGGAGCTGTTGGTCAAGCCTATGCCGGTGAGTTCAGCCGCCTCCGCCCTGGCCTCAGCCAGGATCGCATCCGCGTCGTTGCGTGCCTCAGTGACCATGCGGAACGCTTCGTGCCGCGCCGTTACGATGATCTGGCGGGCCTCATTGGTGGCGCGGTAGGCCGCAGTATCTGGATCTGGTACGTCGTGTTGAGCGTCAGCAGCCGACTCGACGTTCTTGATCTGATTGGTGGTCATCAAATCTCCGTATGTGCAACCCGCGAAGAGTCGCTTCAAAGACGTATCGGAATGTGACGCTCGAAAATTGAGAAGAATCCCGAAATCATGGCAGGAAGCGGCTAGCTGAGTTCGACGATCTGATCGAGGGCGTTCTGAATCGCCCGAAGTTCGTCCCGGAGCGCCGAACGCCCCTTGAGGTTCGAGTCGAGCAGGCCTCTGTTGGCCGCGAGCTGGATTCCGGTCGCGTACAGGGCCGACGTCATCGCCTCTTTACTGAGGATCTCGCCTCTCTGGAACATCTGTTCACCCATCCTGAAACACCGGTCAGCCAGATCGTCCTTGGTGATCGGCTCATCGCCCGCCAATGCAAGAGTCTCGCCGACGACGATGTATGCCTCAAGGAAGGGTCGCAACACGAACGGACTCTTCGCAGGGAGCATCGCTTGGATATCGATATCCACGAGGTTCGCCGCACTGTCCGAATCGACGCTGTACCGAGCAATCTCGGCCCTCACCTCATTGGCGAAGTCCTCGCGGGGAGAGAAGAAGAACTCGAATTTGAGAAGATCTCTCAGCTCCTGTGCATGTTCGATCACGTTGGTTTCGTCCGTGCCGAGTTCCCCGTCGTATGCCATTACCAAGGCGAGTTCCGTGATGGCGACGGTGATGAAGAAGTGGATGATCGTGTTGCGGTAGTACGCAGCTGCGAGGTGCTGATCATGGGTAATCGAGTAGAGACGCTCGGTGAGGCCATCTGTGCGGCTGACGACGCCGTTCACGAGCAGTTGCTCGAGTGCAGCTCCCGCCTGTTCTGGCGTGATCATGGCAACAGGGTTCGTGATGGGGAGATCCCTCTCCTCGACGAAGGAGATGAAAGGCTGGAGGATTTCGACGGTTTCGGTTGCAGTAAAACCACGATCACCCTGCGACAGCAACGCCATGGTCACGAGGCTGATGGGCGTGATGGGTGTGACGTCGTTGATGCGTGTCGAGACGTCGAACGCGAGTTTCGGCAGCACAAGATGACCCTCCGGTGATGTGAGATCGAGAGATCGGTCGAGGTGCTCAGACACCCTTAGCGGCTCCCCGAAGCGGATGTGGATGCGCCCGTTGCGTTTCCTGAGACCGGTGATGAACTTGAGCGCCCAGACGAAGGATTCGGACTCCTTCTTCCGCCCACGCTGTTCAGCCGTGTAGGCAGCGACATCAGTGATCTGGTCGTATGCGATCGATACCGGGATGAGGACGACGTCGTCGGTGATTCCCCGCTGGTAGGAATCGGCAACGTATGCGAGCAGGCCAAGCCGCGGCTCACGAAGTTTGCCTGAACGCGAGCGGCCGCCCTCGACGTACCACTCAAGGGCGAAACGCTTCTCGAGGAGATAGTCGAGGTATTGGCGCAGCACGAACTTGTACGGCTCGTTCGTCTTGAAGTCTCGGCGGATGAAGAAGATGCCAGCCCTGCGCAGAAGGGGGCCGATCAGAAAGAAGTTCATGTTGATGCCGCCGGCGGTGTGGTTCAGCGGCAGCTCGTTCTCGTAGAGCACGTGTTGGAAGACCAGGTGATCGAAGTTGGATTTGTGGGACGGCAGGAACACCAGAGCGCTTGTGTCCCCCAGTTGGTACACCTCCTTGAGCTCATCGGCTGAGTAGTCGATGTCCTGATGGGCAGCATTGATCATGGTCGACGTCACGAGATTGACGATGTCGATCACGTACGGGGAATGCTTTGCGGCGATTTCTTTGAGGTACCGCGAGGTGCGTAGAGACATACGCTTCTCTGGTTTGTCTTCCCTCTTCGCGAGACGCGCGATGCCTGCTTGGAAGGGTCGGCTCCAGAACAGGTCTTCCTTGAGGAACTTCGGAACCTTGTAGCGCAGCCCGCGCAAGTTTCGCTCTGAACGTTCCAACGACAGCCATGCTTGGAGCGCGACGAACTCGCCGAACGTCGTTCCGTCGGCAACGGTCCGCCCGGACGGCTCCGTCCATCGTTTCTCAAGTTCGCTGCGAAGCGCGGGGTGACCCATGACGATGCGCACGCGATCCGGATAGCGCACACTCGTGAAATGCTGTCTCAGGAGGTTCGGGTCCCTCGGGTCACCCGGAATGAAGACATCACGGGCCCTGATGCGGCGTACACCGTCGATCTCTTCAGCAAGCCATACGACCCGTAGGGGCACGCACAGGGGGTCGTCCTCCTTCGAAAGCCGTTCCCCGATTTCGAGGTCCACAGAGGTGAAGCGCCGATGTCGGCGCGATGCCGGAAGCCGCAGCCGCGTGAGCGGGTGGGACTCGTCCGCGGCAGCCGAATCGAGGTAGTCATTGATCAGGCCCGCCTCGAGAGAGCTCGAGGCGTCGATCAGCGCAACGACGGAACCGTCGTGTTCAGGCCATTCCGGCGGTGAAGGGGACTTGTTCGTCACGAACTCGAAACCTGCTAGTTGTCGTCTGCGTTGTCTGACGGCTCAGCCGGCTTGTCAGCGTCGGCGTCTGCTGCTGGGGCTGCTGTAACCAGGTCGCTGACCACATCCATGGTCTTCGAGAACACGGTCGATGCGGCTCCGACAGCCATACCGACGGCGCCGGTCGCTCCCGACGCGGCGGCACTGCCCGCGGTGGAGGCTGTGTCCGATGCGGTCGATGCAGCTTTCGTGAGGTACATCGTGATCTGGTTGATGAGATCCTCAGGAAGATTGTCCTTGAGGAACTCGGTAACCACGGTCACAACCTCAAGAGCCTTGTCGGCTGGCAGGCCAGTGCGCTCCTGAATCTGCTTGATGAGGTCTTCCACGGAGAACCTTTCGTTTTGCGTTGCACCATTCTACCGACTCGACATTTCGTCGTATCGGGTCCCGGTTCACGACCACCCGATCTCGTGTAGCCGGTCGTCATCGATGCCAATGTGGTGACCGAGTTCATGGAGAACAGTTGTCCGAATCTCCGAGCGAAGGTGTTCATCGGAGAGGCCGAGCGCCATGTGAGCGTGGTAGAACACGGTGATCTGATCCGGAGCCACCGCGTAGTAATCAACGCCACGTTCGGCGAGCGAGACTCCTTCGTACAGGCCGAGCAAGACCTCACCGTCCGGGTTCTGTGTCTTGCGGGGGCGCCGCTCCACGACGAAGACCACATTGTCGATCCGAGCGACGACCCAAGGGGGCAAGGACGCCAGAACGGCGTCCACTTCGGCCTCGAATTCGTCAACGTTCACGCCGTGAGGCTAGGACCGCCCGCAGAGCCAGACGACACGGATACCACACCGGACGTAGACACTGGCCACCGGTAGGGTTTCAGCACTCCGGGCGATTAGCTCAGCGGGAGAGCGCTGCATTCACACTGCAGAGGTCACTGGTTCGATCCCAGTATCGCCCACCACTCGAGAGCCCTTGAAATCATTGGATAACCCAGTGGTGCCAAGGGTCTCTTGCTGTCCGACACCGGACACCCGCCCTGTGGCGAATTGTGGCGTTTGGTGGGTTCTGACGGACAGGTGACCTCACGCACAATGCGAATCTCGGGTACTGACGAAGAGCAGGACGACGAAGATGCAACCCATACTTCGACGATACAGATTTCTGGCTTCGTGTTCGAGTCATGATCCACGCATAACGGCACATATGGCGTGTTATCGGCCGCACATAATGCCGGTTATGCGCTTGTGGATTTGGAGTTGATCGAGTGAGCAGCGCAGGCTGATGTTGGTGTACTACGCCAGAGTTGGGTGCTGTTCGGCTACGAGTTGGCGCATACGATGAGGCCATAGTCGATGGCTCGCTTATCGACCTCGTCAAAAGCGGTCGATGCCATACGCAAACCTCCATGACCCGGGTCTTCGCGTGAAGCCAGTTGTTCGATCGTGGCCGGGTCACCTGCCGCAGCAGCGTCGGCCAATTGGTTAAGTGCACCCAGCACTGCTTCAAGGTCGTCGTAGAGGGCAGCTAACAATTCCTCATCCCCTTCGGGGGCAGCGAGGTCTCGCATGTCTGCAAGCTGACCCTCGAACACGGCGGTGACCTGGCCGATGAACTTGGCGAACACCTCGGCGAACTCCTCAGGAGTCGAATCTTCGGGTAAGTCGGCGTAGAACTCCGAAGATATCGCTTCGAGCTGGGCGCTGTAATCTTCGCAAATGGCGTTTCCCTGGGCGATGTACTCATCCCTAGAGAGAGCCTCATCACCAGCACACGCGGCGGCAACCAGCGCAAGGGCCAGCAGGAGGCCCAGGACTGCGACGGGGCGACGGTTCTTTCGCATCCCGTGACCATACCCGCAGAACCACAGGCGCACATAACGGCACATATGCGCACCTAACCGAGCCGCACAGAATGCCGGTTATGGGCGGTGGGGCACTTCACGATCCGTAAGCTCAGCGGCATGGAAGTCTCGTTGCTGTACTTCGAAGGATGTCCCAACCACAAGGACACACTCGTCCTTCTCAACAGTCTGCTCGACGAAGCAAGCTGGGAGGGGACCGTCCATCTCGTCAACGTCGACTCGCCCGAGCGGGCCGTGGAGTTGGACTTCCGAGGATCACCAACCGTCAGAATTGACGATGTCGATC
>CAXMSN010000062.1:0-7644 GCA_964196275.1 uncultured Kiloniellales bacterium
CAGTGCTGTTCGCAACATTCCAGATCGAGATGTTCAAGAGCATTGAGCGATGGATCGACTTCGCCCGTGAAGAGATCAACGAGTGGCCGACGACGAAGCAGCTCGGTATGACCGACCGCACCGAGGAACTCACCCGCCTGCTCGCCCAAGACGAATCCCCCCTGGGGACAGACTCCCCGCCACCCAAAGCGGAGAAATAGACTCCGTACGGTCGTGCCGTTCTGTGGTCTGAGGTCTGTGGTCTGGAGCGAGGCGAAGCCGAGCGACAATCAGCCGAAGAACCAGATCGCCATGTAGAAGAGCGGGGAGGCGATCACGGCGCCATCGAACATTGCGAGCGCTCCTGGGGCGCTCTCGGTGTGGACTATCGAACCTGTGCGCAGCATCGATCCAACCGCACGGCCTGCGATGACTCCTGCCGCTGCCGCGACGCCACCGAGGAGGCCTGCCGCGATGTCGAGTTCGCTGATGGCGAATCCGGCGATGAGCCCGCCAAGGAGAGCACCGAGAAGGGCACCCACGTTCGCGTCAACCGACTGGATCGCCGTTCCGTAGGTCGCTGCTGCGAATGCACCGACAAGCGCGAACACGGTCACAAGCACGAACGCAAGAACCGCATAGGAGCCGACGAGCCTGATCAGTACCAGTCCGGCGGATGCAGCGGAGGCGAGCACGGTGACGACAGAGGTTGCAGCGGTCGTGCGGAATTCACGGTGCGCCTTGTCGAACACTGGCCACGTAACCGCGACGATGAACCCGAGGGCGAGACCGCCTGCGAACCCTTCGAATCCCCACGCATACGCACCGACAGCTGCAGTTGTCGTACCGATGAGCGGCGGGTACACCACGAACGCATCCCGCGTGCGCGACGCTGCTTCCGATGCGTCCCAGACCCACGCGAGGATCGCTCCGACGGCGACGAACACGAACCACTTGGGATCGGCCCACGCAACCGCAAGGAGCGACACCATCAGGGCAACAGACAGGATTCCGGGAGCCATGTCGAGGTTCACGGCTCTGGCAGCTCCACCGGACACGGGTGGAATCAGCGCGATCTCGTCACTCGGTGACACGGGTGTGTCACGGTCGGCCTGCTCGCCATTCACCCACACCGCAGCAGCCGTGACGCCAGCCGCGAATCGATCGCCGAATGTCTTCGACGCGTCGTCGATCACGTCGGCAACGGTCGCGGCATCGATCTCGACCGAGTCGGTTCCCGCTGACTCGCGCAAGTTGGCAAAGAGACGAAGTGTGGCCATCGACGACAGAGTAGCGTTCCGGTGGCTGGTGGCCCGTCACCCAGGACCAGTGGCCTGACAGCGTCGAGCCGAGCTGTCGAATCTATCGATCGTCCGGTGAAGGTGTGACGGTTCCGGTGCACACACCGAAGCCGATAGACACTGCTCCCGGGGCGTTGCACCGGCCCGCGATCTCGATCGAGTCGCCGTCCTCAAGGAACGTGCGTGATGCGCCGTCGGGGAACGTGATCTGATCCCTTCCATTCCATGTAGTTTCGATCAGCGATCCCCGCTGGCCAGCGTCGGGGCCAGAGACTGTGCCCGATGCATAGAGGTCACCTGCTCGTGCTGTCGCTCCGTTGATCGTTGCGTGGGCGAGTTGCTGCGCCATGGACCAGTACATGTTGGTGAAGTTCGTCCGTGTGATGGTCATGCCGCCCCCGGGCGATAGGACGTAGTCGACTGTCAGGTCGATGTCGACGCCTGCGCGGATCGGGTCGTCGAGATAGGGCAGAGGCCCCGGGTCCTGTTCGGCGAGGGGGATGCGGAACGGTTCTAGGGCATCCAGGGTCACGATCCATGGGGAGACCGTTGTCGCAAACGACTTCCCAAGGAACGGCCCCAGCGGCACGTACTCCCAGCCCTGGATGTCACGCGCAGACCAGTCGTTGACGAGGCACATTCCGAAGATGTACTCCTCTGCATTGGAGACGTCGACCGCCTCGCCGAGTCGGTTTGCGTTCCCGGTGACGAAGCCGACCTCGAGTTCGATGTCGAGCTTGGTCGATGGCCCAAAGGTCGGTGATCCGTCGCCTCTGCGCTGCCCTGAAGGCCGAGCGATGTCCGTGCCTGATACGACTACGGTGCCTGCCCGGCCGTGGTAGCCGACGGGAAGATGCTTCCAGTTCGGGAGCAGGGCGTCACCGTCTGGCCGGAACATCTTGCCGAGGTTCGTTGCATGCTGCTCTGAGGAGTAGAAGTCGACATAGTCGCCGACAGTGATGGGGAGCAGGAGGTCGACGGGACCGGCGATAACCAGATCGTGTTCCTCGGCGAAGGCCTTCGCCGAGGAGTTCCCGGCTTCGAGAAACTCCGTGAGCGCGGCGCGAACGGCCACCCAGACGGCTCGTCCCTGTGCGATGAAGGTGTTCAGAGACTCAGATGAGAACGTCTCAGCCTCCAAGCCCGTGTCGGAGAACAGACCGGAGCGTTCTGCGGCAGCGAGGTCGACGACGGACTCACCGATCGCAACGCAGCACCTCGTGCCGCGAGCATCAGAGAAGACGCCATACGGCAGGTTCTGGATGGGGAAGTCTGAATCATCGGGTACCTCGACCCACGACGTCGCTGTGGCGGTCATGTTCCGTCCCCCAAGAGCGACATGACCGCCAGGGCTTCAACCGGTTCATCGAAATCGCATGAGCCGTAGGCGACGAAATTGTGCTGTCTCATCCTTCGAACCGCTGAGCCAGGGAATCTGAGTTCCTTCCACGATGCGAACGCGGGGGAGATGGCGAACGAATCGGGATCGGTCTCCGCCACTATCTCGTGCACGACTTCTTCGCGCTCACCCGCTGTCGCCGCAGCCGTGGCGATGAGGAGGTTGACGAAGCCGTGACGCCACACATCCAGCGTCTCATCGAGGTGCCTGATCGGCTGGTGCAGGCCGGCGGTTGCCTTGAACGGAACCGATGCATCGACTGTCGCGTAGATGAACGCTGCGACCTCCTCAGTTGATGGGAACAGATCGGCTGTGACCCCTCCACATCTGAGCTTTGCGCCCCCTCCCATTCCGGACCCCGACAGCGCTGCCCTGATGGCATCGATCTGGGAGCGGACATCGGCGCTGCGGAGCACCTCGAGGAACGCGACGACGTCAGGGTTGATCGATCCGACGGTCGTGACGAGTGCCTGGATTCCATTGCGGCTCGGGTCGGTGATCCGTGCCTCAGCAGCAGCTACTGCCAGGGCTGGCTCCATCTCCGCGTGGAACGCCGCTGCCTGTGACGCTGCCACCGCTGGCGAGGTGTCGAACACGACGCCTATCTCCCAGGGTCCATCATCCACGGTCAGAATGGGCGTAACGACACTGGCGAGTTCCTCCAGTTGCGACGCTCGGACGAGGAATCGGCCAGATACCCACGCTGACGACGATGTGCGGCTTCTCCGGTAACCAGCGACCGCCTCCTCGACGGTCAGGGACGCTGGGGGGAACAGCCCTGCGTAGTCGACGAAGGCAGCAAACGCAGACGTTCTTGCGTCAAAGACGAGCCTCATCGACCCTCGAGCCAGGTCCACGCGTATGCATCGTCTTCCGAGTCGACGGCTCCCGGCCCAAGATCAAGCGGACGGAAAGTGTCGATCATCACCGCCAGTTCCTCTGTGCCCTTCCTGCCGATGCTGCGCTCCACGGAACCTGGCTGGGGTCCATGGGTGTGTCCGCCTGGGTGGAGCGAGATGGATCCTTGCTCAATCCCTGCGCCCGCACGGGACATGAAGTTGCCCTCGTGGTAGAAGATGACCTCGTCGCTGTCCACGTTGGCGTGGTTGTACGGTGCCGGGATGGCGTCGGGGTGGTAGTCGAAGAGTCTGGGGACGAACGCACACACGACGACGCCCGGTGCCTCGAAGGTCTGGTGCACGGGTGGCGGCTGATGGATTCTTCCCGTGATCGGTTCGAAGTCATGGATCGAGAACTTGTACGGGTACATGCATCCGTCCCACCCGACGACGTCGAACGGGTGGCTCTCGTAGACGAACCGTGTCATGCCGCCGCGGTGTTTGACGAGGACTTCGACATCGGAACCCTCTCGCAGGAGCGGTTCGCTCGGACCCTTGAGATCCCGTTCGCAGTACGGAGCATGTTCGAGCAATTGCCCGTTTCGTGACAGGTACCGGCGTGGGGGCCCGATGTGGCCGCGCGTCTGGAGGATCAGTGCCCTGATCGGTTCGGAAGACTCGTCGAGTTCATATCGGTGGATCACTGATGCGGGGATGACGAGGTGGTCTCCTGGCTCGAACCTGATGGAACCGAACGCGGTTTCGAGCGCACCTGTGCCTTCTTCGATGTACACCATCTCGTCTCCGATGGCGTTCTTGTAGAGCCCTGAACTCTCGGAGCCGACGAAGTAGGAGATGGCGCAGTCTTCGTTCGCCATGAGCAGGGCCCTCGCCCGTACGGCATCACCGCCAGCCTTCAGCTGATGGGTCTTGAAGTGGCGTGGCTTGAGCGGATGGTTCGCCCTCGTCTCCTGGTCTTCGGATTCGACGGCCTCGATCGACTTGAGGGCCGTGGGGATGTTCTTGTGGTAGAGGAGTGCTGAGTCGAAGGAGAAGCCTTCCTCTCCCATCAGTTCCTCGGCGAAGAGCGATCCGTCGGGCTGGCGGAACTGGGTGTGTCTCTTCGGCGGGATGTCGCCGACACTGCGGTAGTAGGGCACAGAACTCCTCGGTCGTGCGGTCATGCTACGGCACATTCAACAGCCAAGCGGGGGAGAGGGCGTGTGGCCTGAATCGGGGACAGCGCACCACAAATGCGATAATCGGTGTACGTCACCAGCCGAGGAGGCCACATGGATGTTGATCTCACGCTCAGGGCGAAGGAATTCGCCTCCAAGGACCCGTTCCCCATGAAGGGTTTCGGCCCGGTCGAGTGGTGGGTCGGCAACGCGTTCATGACCGCACAGGCACTCCGATCGCTCCTCGGCATGCAGATCGTCGGCTACAGCGGGCCAGAGACGGGGGTGCGTGATCGGGCGTCATACCTGATGCGCCAGGACCAGATCACGTTCATCGTCACGGCCGCACTGGACGGTGACCATGAGATCGCCGAGCACGTGAAACTCCACGGCCCAGGGGCGAAGGATGTCGGCTTCCTTGTGCCCGATGCTGTAGCGGCTTTCGAGATGGCAGTTGATAATGGTGCGCAGCCTCATCGGGATCCGACTGTGATCGAGAACGACCATGGTCGTCTCACCATCTCTGCGATCAAGGCATACGGAGACACGGTGCACTCGCTGATCGATCTTGAAGGAGTGGACCCGCGGTTCGAGCCGAGGGAGGACACGATCGCCAGACCGACCGGTCTGCACGCCATCGACCACGTTGTGGCCAACGTCGAACTCGGGAAGATGAACGAGTGGGTCGGTTTCTACGAGAAGATCTTCTCGTTCACGATGCTCAAGCACTTCGATGATGATGCGATCTCGACGGAGTACACCGCGCTGATGTCGAAGGTGATGCAAGGTGGTGGAGGCATCATCAAGCTTCCCATCAACGAGCCGGCGCAGGGCAAGAAGAAGAGTCAGATCGAGGAGTACCTCGACTACTACAAGTCTGCGGGCGTCCAGCATCTGGCGTTGGCGACCGACGATCTACAGACGACCGTTGCCGACATCCACTCACGCGGCATCGAGACGATCTATGTCCCTGAGGACTACTACCCGGAGGCACAGGCGAGGCTGACGGAGTACGACCTTGATTGGGATCGGCTCAAAGAACTGAGCATCCTCGTCGACAAGGACGACGACGGCTACCTGCTCCAGACGTTCACCAAGATGCTCCAAGACCGCCCAACGGTCTTCTTCGAGTTCATCGAACGCAGGGGAGCCACCGGATTCGGCGTAGGCAACTTCAAAGCCCTCTTCGAAAGCATCGAGAGGGAACAGGCTCGGCGCGGGAACCTCTAGTCGCTCACCGCCGCGCTCGTTCGATTCTCGACGAGGTGATCGATGATGTGTCTGACATCCGGCTGGACGCCTGTGATCGTCTCTGACCAGAGGGCGTGGAGGAAGAAGAGTCCCACGAAGTAGAAGCCCGGGACCTCTTCAACGATGCCGCGCTCATGACGGGGCTTGCCTTCGTCGTCGAAGACGGGCAGGTCGATCCAGTCGAATCCTGGGTCGTAGCCCGTGCACCAGATCACGTTCGAGGCTTCGATGACGATTCCATCGTTGGTCACGGGTTTGCCGTTCTCGATGCCAGCGATCCGGCCGATGCGGTGTACGCCAACACTCTTGAGTTCCTTCGGCCTGATACGAACGAGCGGCGCAGATTTCGTGATCATCTTCGGTCGCGCCTTTCGTCCGATCGGCGTCCCCGTGTTGAGAACGCGCACGGTCGCAAACCGAACGATCCGAGTGCCTATATGACTGCCGAACCAGCCTTCCAGGGCGAAGGGGACCGCCCCGGACTCGGTTCCCGCGACCCACGTTTCGTGTGTGTTGGCGACCTCGTATGCGATGTCAGCTCCCGTGTTTCCGAGCCCGACGACGAGAACGGGGCCGTCCTTCAACTGAGACGGGTTCTTGTATTGCGTCGAGTGCATCTGGAGGACGTCGGGATCGAGGTCTGTAGCGAACGCGGGCGTCTTTGGCTTCTGATAATCAGCCATGGCGACGATCACGTTCTGTCCCCGATAGGTGTTGCTCCCCGCGGTGACAACGAAGAGCCCTCCATCGCGGAAGACTCGATCGACCTTGACCCCCGATCGGACAGGTAGGTCCATCTTGGTCGCATAGTCCTCAAGGAAGTCGGCGACCTGATCCTTGTTGACCGAATCGTTGCCAGGCCCAGGGAACGCCATTCCCGGCAGGCCGTTCATCTTCGCCTGCGTGAACAGTCGCAGCGAATCCCATCGACTCCGCCACGCATCACCCACGCGCTGGCTCGCATCAAGGATCACGAAGTTGATGCCCTTCTCCTTGAGGCCGTGACCGACGATCAGCCCCGTCTGGCCTCCACCGATCACGATCGTGTCGAATTCCTCAGCCCGTGAGTTGGCTGACTCCGTATGGGCTGCATCTGCATCGGTCATGCGCTCTCCTTGTCCTTGCGCTTACGAATTGAGAGTTATACTCCTAACGCGAGTATCAGGCTATACTCGCGAATAGAGTATGTCAAGGGAGTCAATCAAGATGGCGCGCCGCCTCACCACAACGTCATATGCGCTGCTGGCACAACTGTCGCTGCGACCATGGTCAACGTACGAACTGGCGCAGCAGCGCGTCCGGTACTTCCGCTTCGTCTGGCCGCGGGCCGAGAGCGCGATCTACCGCGAGGTCAAACATCTCGCTGCGCAGGGTCTTGTAGAGGGCGAAATTGGATATACCGGCAAACGTAAGCGAACCGTGTACTCGATCACAGAGGATGGCACCGACGCCCTGCGCGATTGGCTCGCGACTCCGGTATCGCCCTTCTCGATGAACTTCGAGGCGATGATCCGCCTGTTCGTGGCACCCCTCGGCACGACGGACCAGATCTTGGAGACGCTCGAGCAGGTGCAGTTCGACGCACGCGAGATGCTCAGATTCGGCGGCGAGGTCAAGCAGGAGTACATGGACGGTCGGGGTGCTCTCCAAGATGAGGTCTACGTCCGCGTCCTAGCGATTGACTTCTTCATAAGCCT
>CAXMSN010000063.1:0-5457 GCA_964196275.1 uncultured Kiloniellales bacterium
GACGTCTCAACGCTGAAGGAGCCCTATCGCATCGAGGGGAAGAAGACGATGGGTCTCGAACTTGCTGACCAACTTGGGTGGCAGGTTCCCGACGTGATCTTCTACCCGACGGGCGGCGGAACCGGCTTGATCGGGATGTGGAAAGCCTTCAACGAACTGAAGGAGATCGGATGGATCTCAGGAGACCTTCCGCGGATGGTCGCAGTCCAGTCATCTGGCTGTGCTCCGATCGTCAAGGCATACGACGAGGGCGAACGACATGCTGACCTCTGGGAAGGCGCCGCAACGATCGCATCTGGGATACGAGTTCCGGTAGCTGTTGGCGACTTCCTCATCCTTGATGCCGTGCGTGAGAGCGATGGGTTTGCGATCGCGGTCGACGATTCGGATATCGCCGCGGCCCACGCGAGAGTTCCTTCCGAGGACGGAATGTTGATCTGTCCCGAGGGTGCAGCAACGGTGACCGCGTACGAGCAGGCGCTTGAGAGCGGTCTCGTTTCGAAGGAAGAGCGTGCCGTTCTGTTCAACTGTGGCAGCGGACTCAAATATCCGATGCCTCCCGCCGATGCTGAACTCGATCACACCCAGCCGATCGACTGGGACGCCTTGGCGATGGCCTGAGATGACGAAAATCGTGATCACCGAGTTCATGGATGAGGCCGCAGTTGCGGATCTGTCATCGGATCACGACATCGTCTATGACCCCGCCCTTGTCGACGACAGAACTGCACTGTTCGAACACCTCACCGATGCTGAAGGGCTGATCGTTCGGAATCGCACGAAGGTCGACCGGTCGTTGTTGGATAGGGCGCCAAAACTCCAGGCCGTGGGGCGTCTTGGTGTCGGGATGGACAACATAGATCTTGCGACGTGCGCCGATAGAGGCATGTCGGTACATCCGGCAACAGGCGCGAATGCTGATGCCGTTGCCGAGTACGTCATCGCGGCCGTGCTGACGCTGATCAGGGGTGCGTTCCTTGCTTCCGATCGTGTCGTACGCGGTGAGTGGCCGAGGACCGAACTGTCCGGTATGGAGGTCCGGGGAAGAACGATGGGCCTCGTCGGTCTCGGCGACATCGCGCGCAGGGTTGCGGTTCTCTGCCAAGCGCTCGGGATGGAAGTCATCGCATCTGACCCGTTCGTTCCAGACACGAACGCAGTGTGGTCCACCGTGCAGAACGTGGAATTCGCGGAACTCGTGTCGACGAGCGATGCGATCAGTCTCCATGTTCCGCTGACGGACACCACGGAGCGGCTCTTCGGGCGTGCTGAATTTGCAGCCATGAAAGAGGACGCAGTGCTCGTCAACACAGCACGGGGCGGCATCATCGATGAAGAGGCACTGGTCGACGCCCTGCGTGGAGGAGTCATCCGGGGTGCAGCTATCGATGTGTTCGAGAGTGAGCCGCTGACTCCTGCTCTCTCTGCGTCGTTCGATCAGGTTCCGAATCTCATCCTGACGCCGCACATCGCCGGGGTCACCGAGGAGTCGAACCGAAGGGTCAGCGCGATGGTCGCGTCCGACGTCCGCGCTGCGCTGGCCAGAGGCGTCGAGTGATGGCTGTCGTCACCTGCGTCGGGCTTGCCGTTCAGGATTCGGTGTACTCGATCGGCGGGCCGCTTGCGGTCGGGCGGAAGAACTTCGCCACCGGCATGCAGCGGATGGGAGGCGGTCCAGCGGCGAACGCTGCTGTAACGGTGACTTCTCTTGGGGGCACAGCCAACTTCATCTCCGTGCTTGGACACGACCCGACCGCAGACGAGATCATCGAGGGCCTCGAATCTTGTGGCGTGTCGACGAGCCGAGTGCGCCGGAATGGCGACAGCGACTCGCCGCAGTCGATGGTCATCACGACCGCCGACGGCGAGAGGACGATCGTCAACCGGACGGATGAGTTCCTGTTTGATAGCGCTGCTCCTGTCTCGGCCACAGACATCGAGGGATCGAGTTGTGTCCTCGTGGACCTGAGATGGATCGAAGGAGCGACATCGGCGATCCAGCACGCTGCAGGGGCTGGCATCCCGACCGTTGTTGATTACGACCTCACCGACATGGATGCCCCGGAGTCGATTCTGGAACTCTCGAGTCACGTCATCTTCTCCGAGCCTGCCCTGTCGCGCCTCACCGGCCTGACCGATCCGAGACGAGCGATCGAGATAGTCGAGACAGGAAGCGGCTTTGCGAGTGTGACGCTCGGCTCAGCCGGCGTTCTCTGGCGGGAGGATGGGCAGACCCATCATCTCGACGCTTTCGGTGTCGATGCCGTCAGCACTCTCGGCGCGGGAGATGTGTTCCATGGTGCTTTCGCACTCGGCGTGGCCCAGGGACGCGACACTCGAGGCAACATGAGATGGTCGGCAGCGGCCGCGGCTCTCACGTGCCAGAACGGTGGAGGCCGAGCAGGGATTCCCACCGGCCCAGACGTGAACTCTTTCCTTGAGGAGGACGGGACATGACGATGACTGCTGGAAAGCAATGGGGGCTCCGACGCCTGGCTGACGATGCAGGTCGGTTCAAGATGATCGCGGTCGACCAGCGACCACCGATCAAGGACCTTGTGAGCGCCGCACGCGGAGGGGGGCCGGCAACATACGACGACGTCTCCCTGGTGAAGCGACTTCTGGTAGAGGAGCTGGCACCGCATGGATCAGCGGTCCTGTTGGACCCCCACTTTGCGTATCCGAAGGCGATCGATGTGGTCCCACCTCACGGAGGGCTCCTCCTGACGCTCGAGGACTCCATATTCGAAGAGACGGACACCGGAAGGAAGTCCTCTCAGATCGACGATTGGACTGTCGACAAGATCAAGCGCATCGGTGGAGATGCCGTCAAGGTTCTGGCGTGGTATCGCCCGGACGCAAGCGATGAGGTCAACGAGCACCAGCAGGAGTTCGTCGCCAAGATCGGTGACGCCTGTCGGGTGTACGACATCCCGTTCTTGTTCGAGCTCCTCGTCTACTCCTTCCCCGGAGAGGACGCACACACGACGGGCTACGTGGAGCAGCCGAAGAAGCGATCGGAGCACGTACTTGAGAGCATCGAGACGTTCTCCCGCCCGGAGTTCGGTGTCGATGTGTTCAAGCTCGAAAGCCCGATTCCTGCTGGTGACGTACCTGACCCGCTCGGCGCAAGCGCCCAAGCGATCGACGAAACGCAGGCACTGTTCAACGAAATCGACCGGATCTCTGATGTGCCATGGGTCATGTTGTCAGCCGGTGCGTCAAAGGGTGACTTCAAGAACATCCTCACATTCGCCTACGAGGCTGGTGCGAGCGGGTTCCTCGCGGGTAGGGCGATCTGGTGGGATGAGCTCCTTGCCTTCCCCGATGTTGACCGTGCGCGCTCGGCTCTCCGCAACACGAGTGCCGGCTACCTGGACGACATCAACACACTTACGGATGCGGCGGCGCTTCCGTACGGTGAGCACAGGTTCTTCGCGCCACACGGACCGTCTGTCAGCCCGTTGGATGGATCGTTTCGCAGCGGGTATGGGAGCATCACTGAATGAAGCTCGGTGTCATCGCAATCGCACGCCCGACGTTCGACGTTCCGTTCGCTGAGGAGATCGCGAACACAGCGTTCAACACCCTTGAAGCGTCCGACCTCGAAATTGTCGGAATCAGTGCGTTGGCGATGAGCATCGAGGACGTCACCCTCGCTCTCAAGGAGTTGGCTTCGGCCGACATCGACGGGCTCGTCATCCTGCAGGCCACGTTCGCCGATTCATCCTTGGCGGTGGCAGCGAGCGATGTCGAGGTTCCGGTCGTGCTCTGGGCGTTTCCTGAGGAACGAACTGGCGGAAGGCTCCGAATCAACTCGTTGTGCGGCATCAACCTCGCCGGATACACGCTGACGCAGCTTGAACGTGAATACGGGTGGCTTCTCCGCGATGCCGCTGACGACACCGCACCGATGGCCATTGCGCAACTGGTCGGCCATCCCGCACGTAGGCCTGTGATCGAGGAAGCCAACCATGCTCCGGCGGACGCAGATGTCACGCTTCGAGCAGAGGAGGCAAAGGCGAGGCTTGCGGCAACGACGATCGGCAGAGTGGGTGAACGTCCTGATGGCTTCGAACCGTGTGCCTATGAGGCCGACGCGCTTCGGTCGATACTCGGTGTTCGGGTCGACGAGGTGCCACTGCCGGAACTGTTCAAGCGCGCAGGCGAAGCATCGGCGGACTCTGTTGCATCGGCGAGGCACCGAGCCGAGGCCTTTCTTGAGGGCATGGACATGGTCGACCAACCATCGCTGGAGAGCAGCCTCAAGTTGAACGCAGGGTTGCGGTCCCTGATCGACGACCACGGCTGGTCCGGCGTCGCCACACGCTGCTGGCCGGAGACCTTCACCGAATTCGGTGGCGCTGCATGCACACCGATGGCCCTACTGGCGGAAGATGGCACGCCAGGATCCTGCGAGGCTGATGTGTATGGGAACGTCACGGGGCTCGTGCTCGGATGGCTGGGCAATTCGGCAAGTTTCGTGGCTGATCTCGTCGATCTGGACGCTGAATCCGGCACCGGAGTCCTGTGGCACTGCGGCCTTGCACCATTCGAGATGGCAGACCCCGATGTTTCCGCCACGGCGACGATCCATTCGAACAGGCAGAGGCCGCTTCTGAGCGAGTTCCCGCTCAAGCCAGGTCGTGTCACGATCGCTCGTTTCAGCCAGTCCAGAGGAGCCCATCGGCTCGTCATCGGCAGCGGGGAGATGCTGAAAGCGCCGCTCGCGTTCTCAGGCACCGCCGGTGTCATTCGGTTCGACAACTCTGTGGATCAGGTGTTGTCGACCATCATGGCTGAGGGGCTCGAGCACCACTACGGCATCGTCTACGCCGATGTAGTGGATGAGTTGTTTGCTCTGGCTGGGATCCTCGACCTACCGGTGGTGGCACTATGAGCATTCGACGCGTTCCGGCTGGCGATGCGATTCGGTACGGGGTGATCGGCACGGGCATGATGGGCATCGAGCACATCGAGAACATCGCTGCGATCGACGGGTGTGTGGTCACAGCTGTGTCTGATCCTGATCCCGGATCGCGAGCTGCCGGGGCGAGCGCGGCCGGGCTCGGTGAGGCTGCGACGTTCGCCGACCACCGTGACCTTCTGGCATCCGGTTTGGTGGATGCGGTTGTGCTTGCTTCGCCCAACTTCACGCACGGTGACATCCTGCTTGACATCATCGACAGTGGTGTCCACTTCCTCACCGAGAAGCCACTCTGTACGACCGTGGAGGCGGCATCTGCGGTCGTCGATGCAGCGTCTGGGTACGAGGGCGTTGCGTGGATGGGTCTCGAGTATCGATACAAGCCACCGATCGCACGCCTGATCGCCGAAGTGAAGAGTGGAGTCGTTGGGGATCCGAAGATGATCTTCATCCGCGAGCACCGATTCCCGTTCCTCCCCAAAGTCGGGGACTGGAACCGTTTCAAGGAGAACACGGGAGGGACGATGGTG
>CAXMSN010000064.1:0-15292 GCA_964196275.1 uncultured Kiloniellales bacterium
TTGAGTCGCTCTTCTGCCTCCGACCCGGCGTCGCGTACCGCCTTATCGACGTGGCAATTGGAGAGGAAGGGTCCGTAGGCCTCAGCATCAGACATGACGAGCAGAGCTGCATCGAGTGGTGCGATGCGAGCCTCGTATGTCGCCTCTGTCGCAACGGCCGCTTGATCGACAAGGGCCCCTGCCTGTGTGACGGCGGCCTCTGCTGCCTCCGTGACCGAGTCAACGGTCGCAAGCGAAAGGTCGTAATCCATGCGCTGAGGCTAGAACCGAGGACGTCGTTGTCATCCAGATACAGCGAAGGGTCTGGTTCCGGGAGATCCTCCCCGAACCAGACCCCTCCAGGTTCGGTTGGTTACTTCTCGATGACGAAGAACTCGACGATCATCCCGTGGTGGTACCCGAGTGGCCCGCCGGGGACAAGGTACGGCGGGGCAAACGTGTCGATGGCGCTCCTCACCGTCAGTGGATCGGCACCCTGCGGGATCAGGTCAAGAGCGATGTACCGGCCAGGTACTTGCAAGCGGATTCGCCCATTGAATGCGTCTTCACCCGGCGCGGCGTCCAAGTGTCCGACGGTTGTCACGATCTGTCCGGCATCGAGATCTTCGGGTGCGATCTCCGTGATTTCGGCCAGAGTGCGAGCGTCGCCGTCATCGAGCCTGATCACAACCAGGTTGTGAAACTCCGTGTCAGAACCATTGGAGAATTCGAGCGCGTCGCCTGCGACGATGTCACCATCGAAGCCGGTGTAGCCGTAATCGAACGCCTCGATCTGCACGATCTTCGGCGGAACCGGTGCTGGTGCCACGGTCGTGACCGTTTCCACGAGCGCCGCAACCGTGGTGGTCGTGATCGGAACCTCGGTCGCTGGCTCGGCTCCGTCGCCGGTCGAAAGGAGCGAGATGACTCCGGCTACGACCAGCACGACGGCCGCTGCTGTCAGGGCAACGAGCCATCCTCTGGGATTTCGATCCTTGGTCGGCTCGACCTTCTGTGGTTGCTGGGTCTGCATGTTCGTGCTCCTTTGCCATGTGGCGGTGAGCAGAGCGGTGAGATCCTCCGACTCATCTCTGAGCAAGCGGGTATCGGGAGCCGGGTTGGCTGTCCGAAGGCGCTCCATTGCGGTGTCGACTGACATCAGCGTTCTCCTCCTTCCTTGGCAGCACGGGGGGAAACCTGTGCGGGGACCCGTTCAAGGGCCTTCGTGAATCGTTGCTTGGCTCGGTGCAGCCGCTGTTCGGCGGCAGAGATCGAGATGTTGAGCACTATCGAAATCTCGGGCGCCGTCAGTTCTTCCCAGACGGACAGCATGAGGATCGCACTGTCAGACTCCTTCAGTGACGACAGTGCAGCGATCACCTCTTGGTCCTGCTCACGGCGGATAACCACGCCGTCTGGAAGATCGGGGGATTCGGTTGGAAGGACCGAGATCTTCTCTCGAAGTCTGCCTCGCCGAAGTGCCGATCGTTGCTGATTGGCCAGCACACCGCGTGCTATCCCGAACAACCATGGCCTGGCTGTCTCCCAGTCAAGTTCGTCGATCCGCCGCCAGGCGACGGTGAACACCTCAGAGGCGATGTCGTCGGCTTCGGCTCGATCCGTACGGCGGATGCAGAAGCCAAGGACGTCGTCGTAGTGGCTCACGAAGAGTGAAGAGAAGCGAGCGTCGATGCCCGCCGTGCCGCCTGGGTTGCTGAAACTCATACTGGGTATTGTCCGCCTCGCGCCTAATCCTGACAGGTGTCAGAATTCCATGCCATGTGGACAATCCCCCTATAGACGCGGCACACGCCGTCTCGCAGCAGGGGGGAAGATCGGAGGGGCGCACGCCCCTCCGATCCTTGTCTTTCGTCTAGGTCCGACCCTCTCAACGAGACTCGTTCGTCGTCGACTAGGCAGTGGGGCCGACGAGAACGGACACCGGTAGATGGTTGGCACCGATGTTGGGGCCGGTGGTGAGTTCGATCGGTGTCGCATCGGGGGACATCAGCACGAGGTCAAGTGGCAGCCCGAGCCATCCACCTATGAGGAACAGGTCGGAAGCTTCGGAGGTTGCGAGATACCCCTCGCCCTTTGTGGCATCACGCAGCTCGGAGGTGGAGAGGAGGGATCGCATGCCATGTGTCCACCGTGTCGTTCCGAGATTCCCTATGACGACCACAGGATTCTGAGCGCCGCGAGTGAGAGCCTCAATGGTGGCGAGTCTCGCCTCAAGTCGGTCCGCCTTCTTCTCGCCCCATGCCGTGGGCCCCGAGGCAGTGATGACGTCGTAGGTCCCGGTTGCATCTCCGGTCGTGACTCGGACAACGACGTCGGTGCCTTCACCCGTCGGGGTCACAGCCACATCCCATGGCTGGCGTCCGAGGACCACGTGCCCTGCGGAGCTCTCAACCTCCGGTTGTAGAAGCACGAGAAGTGTCGGGTCTGCGCGAAGTATCGCGTCAGCGATCACGTTGGTGCCGCCGGCGATCAGGATCAGATCTGCATCGGTTCCCGTGATCCAGTTCAAGGCACCTTGTCTGTCGGTGTAACCGCCCGTTCCATCGATGCTCACGATGTGCAGGCTGTTCTCCCCGGTGGAATCCGGCTGGGAGCCAAGCCACATCGGGACCAACGCCACAGCGTTCACGGCCATCGCTCCGACGAACACAAGGATCAGGAACCCTCGGTTCAACATCCCATAGACGACTGCTGATAGAAGGCTTATCCAGAACAGCCACCATCGGAGGTTGGCGAGATAGTCGAACAGCCACCACGTATCACCGAAGAACGCCGCGATGGTTGCGATCGCGGCAAGGATTCCGAAGATGAACGCTGCGACCCAGACCGCTAGTCGCAGTCCGGCAAGGGTCCCGGTGTCGCCCCAAGGCATCATGATCCGAAAGCGTACATGAATCCGTCGCGGGAACCTATGTATACCCGTCCGTTCCAGACGGCAGGTGTCGCCTCGATGCAGCCACCCTCAGAGATCGTTGCTTCCCACATCTCCCGTGGTACGAGCGGATCGTCAAGGTCGTACGCGCGGAGGGCGCGCTCTGTGCTGAGGCAGTTGGTGATGACGAGCAGCGTGTCGTCGACGATAAGCGGCGAGGACCAGGCGTTGGTTCCGATGAAGTCCTCCCACACGACCAAACCGGTGTCGGTGTCGACCGCGAGGAGGTCACCGCTGTCAGCGGCAACGAAGATCAGGCCATCCTTGTGGAGCGCAGGCGTGGCCCATGCGCCGGTGTCCTGGCCGCGTGCGGCAGGGATATCGAGGCTCCACACGATGGGGTCGAGGCTTGAGAGGCTGGTAGCAGGGATCGACGTGTCGAGTTTCACGAGTTGGCCGACGTCACGCACGCGCCGCGCCGCGGTGTTGTTCGTCTTCTCGTGGTCGGCGTGGGCGACAACGTAGATGAAGCCCTCCTCGTCGATGACGATGGTTGAGTCGATGTCGTCTCCCATCCAGAAGTCGAAGAAGACCTCGGCGTTGCCGTTCTCGACATCCGAGATGTCGACGCCCACAACGCGGCCCCCGCTCGTCGCAAAGTAAGCCTTCTGCCCGAAGATCGCGGTCGAGTTCTCCACCGAGTGCTGGCGTCCGAGCAAGTCGAACAGTTCGTCCGTCCACGCAGGCATCTGGTAGACAACCTCTGGGGCGACGGTGACGATCCCATCTGCGTTGTATGCCCGGTTCAGCTTGATGGCGAACCACCAGGAGTTCTCTCCACCCACATAGAGCATGTCGTCGATGACCACGGGATTCGAGTCCCAGTCGTCGTTCCACATCCCCTCCACCGACTTTGCGTGGAGTGACCACACTTCCCTCACCTCGTCGCCGTCGAGCGCGAGGATCCGGAATCTGGGGTCACGCGAGCCTGCGTACAGAAGCGGGTAGCCATCCGGGTCGATGGTGATCGTGCCCTTGATGATGTCGCCCATGTCGTAATCTGGTCTGAGTCGTTGGCCGGTGTCTGCGTCGACGAAGTGGATCTGTTTGTCGTAGGCGCCGAACACGACCTCGGTCTTCCCGTCGTCGCGAACATGCACGAGGGGTTGGCCGGTCCAGCCGGTTCCCGACCACCACTTCTCTGTGTTTCCGACGGGAGAGTTCCCAGACATCGGGCTATCAGGGAAGCGCCATTGCTGGGTTGGTGCCGTTTCCGGGATGGGTCCTGAGCCGTACCAGGTGCGCGTCGGGTTCCCCCTGAACATGGTGAGTCCCACTACGTCACCCCACGGTTCGAAGACCGTCTCTGCGGTCACGACTCCCGTTGGGCGCTCCGGGGCGGTCGTGGTGGTGGTTGTCTCGATTTGCGGGGCAGTCGTTGAGGTCGAGCCGTCGTCGCTGCCGCCGGGATCGCTGACATCGGTAGGACCGCCAGCGGATCCGATTGTCGTTACAGGACCATCGGAAGGGTCGGCAGATATCACGTTGTCGCCTCCCGCGACACACGCGGATGTCAGGAGTGCAATCGAGAGGAAGGCGAAGGCAGCGTTGCGCATCGATGCGAGTGTAGAGATGGACCTTCGATACTCCGTTCACCACATTCGCTCGCTGCGCTCGCTCCGGACGACGGGTCTGTCGCTTCGCTCCCTGACGGACGACGGACTACAGAAACCAGAGATCAGACCCGCTCGCTGTGCTCGCTATCAGACCAGGAGGGCATTTGCTGAGATCTGACCTCTGGCTTCTGAATTCTGATTCTGTCGTCCGTCGTCGTTCCTGGCTGGCATCTGATCACCGATTCGATCCACGGCATCACTCGGCGGGCTCCTAGGCTCGCCGGATGGAACGATTCATGCGGTTCAGCAAGTCCTGGTGGGGCACGGGCATCGTGATGTACCGCCGTGGCGATCCGTTGCTGATGGGTGCCGCGATCGCCTACAACTCCCTGTTCGCGTTGGTTCCTCTTGCAGCTGCGTTCGTCGCCATCGTGAACCTCTTCGACCTGTCTGCAACAGCCTTTCAACGATTCATAGATTTCCTCTATTCGACATTTCCCCAAGAGGTGGCCGAGTTCTTGGAATCGCTGCTCGAGACGTCTGACAGCGCCTATGCGAGTGATCAGCTGGTGATTGCGGTGGTGTCGATCTTGATAGCGTTGTGGTCAGGTTCGCGTGCGGTGTATGCGATCCAGAAGTCCCTCCGGTTGGTCCAGGGCGAGACGGAGGAGCGCGGCTATCTCAGAGCAAGGGGCACGGGAATCGGCGTGACCATTGCTGCCGGAGCGTCGATCATGCTCGGTTACGCGGTGCTTCTTCTGGGTGAGACTGCTTGGGAGACCATTGCGGACTTCCTCGGACTCGGTGACATCGGAACGGTCCAGATCATCCTGTCTGTGCTGGTGGTCCTGTGGGTGTTCGGCCTGCTGTACATCATCTACCGTTTCGGCCCGCCCGTCCCACTCGATCGACCGGCCATAGCCGCCGGGGTCGTCACCGTCGTGCTCGTGATAGGTACACAGGTCGCCATTGCCGTGTCTCCGGAGATCAACTCCCAGGCTCTGGCTGTGTTTGGAACGATGGGTGTTCTTCTGCTCTGGCTCTACGGCGTGGGAATCGTCGTGGTTTCTGTTCCGATGATGGTTGAGGCCACTAGAGCAGCTATCGGTGATCTCAAGCACGGTTAGCCTCAACTGGTGACCACCGAACGCTCAAGCCTCGCGGATCTTCGCGACGGCATATCGCTGTTATGGCGGGTCCTCACCAATTATCGGGCGGTCGCTGCGATCTCGATCCTTGGTGCCGCCGTGTGGATGGCGGCGGTTGTGACCATCCCATACCTTGTGGGTTCGGTCGTCGACGCAGCGGTGATCGACGGGGACATGGCGCTCGTGTGGCCCCTCCTCGGTCTGCTCGTGGTTGCCGGCGTGATCCAGGCCGTCGGCATCTCCCTACGGCGCTACTTCGGCTTCAAGCTCTCGTATCGTGCCGAGGCCGATCTCAGGAATCAGATATTCACGCACGTCCAACGGATGGCGTTCAGTTTCCATGATGTGACATCCACCGGGGATCTCATGGCGAGGGCATCTTCCGACCTCTCCCAACTCCGCATGATCCTCTCGATGCTTCCAATCACGCTCGCCAACCTCGTGATGTTCTTCGTCGTGACGATCGTGCTGGTCATCATCGATCCCGTCCTTGGACTCGTTGCGTCTCTCATGATCCCTGCCCTCCTGATCGTCTCTGGGCGCTTCGCAAGCAGGGTCGTCGGCTATTCGTTCGAACTGCAGCAGCATCTCAGCGGGCTGTCGCAGGTTGTCGAGGAGTCGATATCGGGCGTCGAGGTTGTGAAGAGTTATGGGCAGGAGCCCCAGCAGCAGCAGAAGCTCGACGACAAGGCGGCGGTCATCTACGAATCGGCCATGGGCATGGCAAAGGAGCGTGCGATCCATCGGCCGCTCTTCGAGATCATCCCTGCCTTCGGAACGGTGGCCGTCCTCGCCGTCGGTGGTATCCGCGTCATCGATGGCGCCATCACGATCGGCGAGTTCGTGGCGTTCACCCAGTATCTCGCCGTCATGGTGCTTCCGCTCATGATCACCGGTTGGTTCTTTGCGCATCTGCCACGATCTGCAGCTGCAGCCTCTCGGATCGACGAACTCCTCCTAACCGCTCCAGAGATAGTGGAGCCCGAGAGCCCGATCGAACTACGGCCCGGACCGGGCGAGATCCGGTTCCGCGATGTTGTGTTCTCCTACCCCGATGGCACCCAGGTCCTCGATGGGGTCGATCTCGTGATTCCGGGCGGCACGTCAGTCGGTCTCGTGGGAGCGACGGGTGAAGGCAAGACAACGCTTGGCCACCTGATCCCACGCTTCTACGATTCAACGTCCGGTTCGGTGTCGATCGATGGTGTCGATGTACGCGACATCAGGCTGGACCAGCTTCGCAGCGAGGTAGCGGTTGTCTTCCAGGAGACGTTCCTGTTCTCATCCTCGATAGAGGCGAATATCCGTGTTGGCGATGCGATGGCGTCGGACGAGCAGGTCCGGGCGGCGGCGAGACTTGCACAGGCCCACGAGTTCATATGCGCCAGCCCAGACGGCTATCAGACGGTTGTCGGCGAGCGAGGGTCGACGCTGTCCGGCGGGGAGCGGCAGCGTGTCAGCTTGGCACGTGGCGTTGTGAGGGATCCGAGGGTCCTGATCCTCGACGACGCCACCTCATCCGTTGACGCGGTTGTCGAAGCAGAGATCCAGTCGGCCCTGCGTCAGGTCATGTCCGGACGGACCACGGTGATAATCGCCCATCGCACGTCAACACTTTCGATCGTCGACAACGTCGCGTTCATCGAGGGGGGCAAGGTCGTGGCCTTCGGGCCACACGAGACACTGCTGCGTGAAGTGTCGCGGTATGCGTCCGTGCTCGCAGCCAGTGGGGATGGTGTTCTCGCATGAGATACATGTCATCCGCTGGCGACTACAAGGTGGAACGTCCGGGTTCGGTCCTGAAACGCGCCGCCGGCTTGTCACACGGGCTTGCGTGGCCGTTCACCGGAGCTCTCTCCATCGCTGTCTTTGCGACGCTCGTTCGCCTGATCGGTCCGCTGATCGTGCGGGGAGGGATCGACGAGGGCATAGCCATGTCCGATAAGTCAGCGATCCTCAAGGCTGCCGGGCTGTACGCCTTCGCACTCGTCGTCCAATACTTCGCCAGCGCCGCATCCCAATGGACGATCGCGTACGTCGGTGAGCGGTACCTGGTCCAACTTCGAGGCGCCGTGTTCAAACACATGCTCAGCCTCGACATGAGATTCTTCTCACGGTCCAAGAGCGGCGTTCTCGTCTCACGGATGACCTCTGACATCGAGTCGCTTCAGGACTTTGCCTCTGACGGTGCCGTCACCGCGTTGAGCAACATGCTCACGGTCCTTGGAGTGGCGATCGCACTGCTCCTCGTCGACTGGCAGATGGCGCTTGCTGTCTTCGGCGTGGTTGCTGTCCTGTTGGTGGTTTCCGTTGTGTTTCAGCGTCAGGCGCGCAGAGCGTACGACATGGTTCGCGAGCGGATCGGCAGCGTCCTCGGCACCCTGCAAGAAGGTATCGCTGGTGTGAGGGTGGTCCAGGCCTTCACACAGGAAGGCGAACAGGCGACGTCGTTCGGCAGGGTGAACGAGAAGTACTACGAGGCCAACATGGCAGCGGCAAGAGCTATCTCGTGGTACTTTCCCGTCGTCGCCTTTCTGAGGGTGATAGCGATGGCTGCGGCGCTTGCGATCGGCGCCTCGCGTGTTATCGACGGGTCCATGACTCTGGGGACGCTTGTTGCGTTCCTCCTGTACCTCGAGTGGTTCTTCCAGCCGATCATCAACCTGTCGAACGTGTACAACCTGTTGCAGAGCGCCCTCGCAGCGCTTGCCAAGCTGTTCGATCTGATGGACGAGCCTGTGGTGATCGACGACAGCTCTGACGCACACGATCTCCCGATGCCTGTGAGGGGAGTCGTTGACGTCGACGACGTTTCGTTCGAGTACATCAAGGGTGAACCGACGCTGATCGATATCAACATCGATGTCGCATCGGGCGAGCGGTTGGCGATCGTTGGCGAGACCGGATCAGGGAAGTCGACCATCGCAAAGCTCATCATGCGGTTCTACGACCCCGATAGCGGCTCTATCCGTATCGATGGCCACGACCTTGTCGGCGTCACCGGGAGTTCACGCGTCGGATCGATGGCACTCATCCCTCAGGACGGGTTCCTGTTCTCAGGCACACTCCGAAGCAACCTTGTCTTCGCCAGCCCTGAATCCGATGACGACGATGTGTGGAGGGTCCTTGAGGCGATGGAGATCGATGGCTGGGTGCGATCTCTTCCTGAGGCTCTGGACACAGAAGTTCGCGAGCGTGGATCCCGGTTCTCTGCAGGTGAGCGCCAACTGGTTGCCCTTGCTCGGGCGTTCCTCGCCGATCCCGCTGTGATAGTCCTTGATGAAGCAACGTCGAATCTCGATCCGGAGACAGAAGTGAACGTTGAGAGGGCCCTTCAGGCCCTGTTGGCTGGTAGGACGTCGATCGTCATCGCCCATCGCCTGAGGTCAGCCGAGCGTGCAGACCGTGTCGTGATGGTCGATGCGGGAGCGATCATCGCCGAGGGCACACATGATGAACTTTCGGAATCCTCCGAGCCATACCGTGAACTTGTCGAGGTGTGGCATCGAGGCCTCGCCTGATGTGAGAAGCCACAGTCACGTATAACGTTCGACGCATGGCAGATACCCCACCGTCACGCTCAGAGGTCAGACGCCTGCCTGAGCGCGGTGCGTACGACACAGAGACGATCCACTCGATCTTGGACGAAGGTTTGATCTGCCATCTCGGGTTCGCGACGGATCGCGGTCCGGTTGTCATCCCCACCATTCACGCCAGGGTAGGGGACACGCTCTATCTCCATGGTTCCCATGCTTCTCGTATGATGCGGTCGATTCCGGGGAGCGAGGTTTGTGTCACCGTCACGATCGTCGACGGGATCGTTGCCGCCCGGTCTGCGTTCCATCACTCGATGAACTATCGCTCCGTCGTCGTGTTCGGTACTCCTCGGATCGTCGACGATCCGGAAGAGCGAATGGTCGCGTTCGAGGCTGTCACGGAGCATGTGCTTCCCGGCCGATGGGCCGAGGCTCGGTGGCCGAATGAGAAGGAGGACAAGGGCACCAAGTTGCTTGCGCTCTCGATCGACGAAGCATCTGCAAAGGTGAGAACGGGGCCGCCGGTCGACGATGACGAAGACATGGACCTCGATATCTGGGCCGGCGTTATCCCATTGTTGGTGACGGCAGGCGACCCGATTCCCGCCCCGGACGTCAAGGTGGGATTGGATGTCGCAGCCTCGGCAGCGAATTACGCCCGCCCGAGGCCGAAGTCCCAAATCCGAAATCCGACACCCGACCAGAATTAGAACTCTGGTTCTGGTCGGAATTCGGACTTCGGTCAGCGGGCCTGCGAGCGGCTCGGACCTCGGGAGGGAGCCGAAGGCGACCGACTACGCGTTCACTTCGTCTCTCCAGGCGAGCCAGTCCTTGACGGGTTCGAAGTCGTAGTCCGGCCCGTTCAATCCGATGGTGAACTCGACGGCTCCGATCTCTCTGAGTGCGTCGGCGACATCGATTTTCGTGACCTGGACGCCGACTGAGCGCTCGATATCCGCGGGATCTCTGCCGACATTTGCGCAGTGCTGGTCGAGGATGCCCATCTTGCGGGTGAACGTCTCGACATTGCCGAATCCGTGCCAGATGTCTGCGTACTCAGCAACGATGCGAAGCGTGACCTTCTCGCCTCCGCCTCCGATGAGGATCGGGACGTCGCCCGTAGGCTGCGGATCAAGGCTCCCAAGGCGTGCCTTGATTAGCGGCATGGCGGCATCGAGAGCCCTGAGGCGACCGCCAGCGGTACCGAACTCGTATCCGTATTCGTCGTAGTCCTTCTCGAACCATCCGGATCCGATACCGAAGATCAGCCTGCCACCCGAGATGACGTCGACGGTGCGAGCCATATCGGCGAGCAGTTGGGGATTCCGGTACGAGTTGCAGGTGACGAGCGCACCGATCTTGATCTTCTCAGTCGCTTCCGCCCATGCCCCGAGCATCGTCCAGCATTCGAAGTGCTTACCGATGTTCTCGGCACCCTCCGCATCGCTGTACTCCTCGCCGCCATACAGCGGATAGAAGTGATCCCAGTTGTAGAGCACATCGACACCGAGTTCCTCGGCGGTCGCTGCGGCTCGCCGGATGTCCGAATACTCCGCGTGCTGTGGGTGAATCTGGATGGCGATGCGGGCGTCTGCCATGAAGTCTCCTCGTCTTGGGGTCTCGCCGGAGACTATCGAAACCTCGGCGCTCCAGATGCGTCGACGCAAACAGATGGTGCCTCCATCCTTCTGTGGTCCGAGCTCTGCGGTCCGCGTTCCTCCTCTGGCGGATTTCGGTGTTCCGCCCATCGGTGATACGGTTTCGCACTCCCAAGAACGGGTTTCGAGTCGACCGGCGATCAGGTGGTGGGATCCGGTTTCGACTCGCATGTGAGGAGTACTGCCGAGATGACCAGCTACCCGCTGTATCAGCCAGCGATGCATCACGATGCCTGTGGGGTCGGCTTCATCGCCGCTCGCTCAGCCCTAGCGTCCCACCGCATCGTGCGTCTGGGCGTGGACTGCCTGCACAATCTTGATCACCGCGGTGCCCGCTCCGCCGACGGCACGGGCGACGGTGCCGGCATGATGACGCGGATCCCCTACCGGTTGATCGAGCGAGACCTCGTTGCGAATGGCAAGCCGGTTCCCGCCAGGGACCGGCTCGGACTCGTGATGGCGTTCCTCCCGAGACCGGGGCGCAGTGCAGCCCGTGCAGTCATCGAACAGGCACTGGCGGACAACGGCCTTTCCGTCCTGCACTGGCGGTCTGTCCCAGTCGACTTCAGCGTTCTCTCCAAGACCGCCAGACGGTCAGTGCCGCGTATCCAGCAGGCGATCGTGGTTGCACCGGACTCGGTAGGGGACACCGACGAATTCGAGAAGCTTCTGTTCTTATCCCGAAAGCAGATCGAGAGATCAGAGGACGCTGCCACGTTCAGTATCGTCTCTTGCTCAGCCCGGACGGTCGTCTACAAGGGCCTCATCACCGCAGATTCGATCGAGCGCTTCTACTGGGACCTCATAGACCCGCTGTACGAAACCGATTTCGTGATCTTCCACCAACGGTATTCGACCAACACAGACCCGGCATGGGAGCTGGCACAGCCGTTTCGATTGCTTGCACACAATGGAGAGATCAACACAGTGCAGGGGAACCGCGCATGGATGACCGCACGTTCGAACGACATCGGTAGCGGAGTGTGGGGCGACCGCTCGCCGGAGCTCGCACCCCTTGTGAGGCCAGGCATCGCCAGCGACTCCTTCAGCCTTGACGAGGCAACGGAAGTGCTCGTTCGCTCTGGCAGGGACCTTGCCCACGTGAAAGAGATGCTGATCCCTGAGGCGTGGGAGAACGTCGCCGATCTTGACCCGGAGCTTCGGGCGTTCCACGAGTATCACGCATTCCTGTCGGAGCCGTGGGATGGGCCAGCTGCGATCGCTGCGTCGGACGGTCAGACGCTGATCGCCGGACTCGATAGGAACGGCCTTCGACCTGCGCGTTGGACCATCACGCCCGACACGATCCTCGTCGCGTCCGAGGCCGGGATCGCACCCGAGGTGGAGGTTCGCGCGATCGAGACCGGGCAGCTCGGACCCGGAGAGACGATCGAGGTCGATCTCGTTACGGGCGACCACTTGATGCCAGCCCAAGTGAAGGCCCGACTGGCATCGAAGGCACCGTACGCCGACTGGATCACCAATCAGACCAACTACGTGAACGATCCGTTCGACGATCTCCAGGATGACCGATTCGACGCAGCGGCGCTTTCGCGAGTCTTCGGGTACACGCCAGAGGAGCGAAGACTTCTCCTGCATCCCATGGCCGAGGGGATCGAGCCCGTACTTTCGATGGGTCACGACACGGGCCTCGCGGCGCTGTCCGATCTGCCCCAGCGGCTCTCGAGATACTTCCATCAGGCATTCGCACAGGTGACGAACCCTCCCATGGACCCGATACGGGAGAAGCTCGTCATGTCGCTTCGGACGTACGTGGGTCGTCATGGGTCGTTCCTTGAGGAGACGCCGCAGCAGGCGCACATGATGGAGCTCTTCTCGCCCGTGCTCACCGACGCAGAGGTCGAGGGTCTCAGAAACTCAGAGGACCCTGCGTTCAAGTCGGTTTGGCTTGAGGTCCTTTTCGATGCGGACAGTGGGGCGGACGGGATGGTCGGAGCGGTCAAAGACCTGTGCGATCGCGCCGAGAGCGAGGTCCGGTCTGGAACGACGATCGTGATCCTTTCGGATCGCGAGACGGATGAGCATCGAGCTCCGATTCCAATAACGCTGGCTGTTGGAGCTGTTCACCACCATCTCATTGCTACCGGCCTCCGCATGCATGCTTCGATCATCGCGGTCACAGGCGAAACGCGTGATTCCCATGACATGGCCTGTCTCATCGGGTTCGGCGCTGCCGCCGTCAACCCGTATCTCGCCATCGAGGAGGTCCGTGCTTTGGCTGAGTCTGGTGCCATTCCCCAGGGCATCATCGAGGCACAAGAGAACTACCGCAGCAGCCTTGAAAAGGGCCTCCTCAAGATCATGTCGAAGATGGGGATCTGCACGGTCAAGTCCTACCGCAGCTCTGAACTGTTCGAAGCGATCGGACTGGATCAGGAGGTGCGCGACCTGGCGTTCCGGTTCGTCCACCACAGAATCGGTGGCGTCGGGTTCGATCGAATCGCCGCTGATTCTGTCGGGCGCCATGCCCGCTTCAACAGCGACGAGGAGGAGATCCAGGGGTTCTACAAGCATCGCGGAAGAGGCGTGCCGCACATAGCGTCGCCTCGCATGGTGCTCTCGCTTCAGAAGGCCGTTCGTGCACCTGGTCGGGACGCATGGAGCAGGTACCTTGAACTCACCGAAGAGTCTCGCCCTGCCATGGAGTTGCGGGATCTTCTTCAACTGAACCCGGTTGCAGAGCCTGTCGATGTCGACTCTGTCGAATCCGTCGAACAGATCATGGCTCGGTTCGTTACAGCCGCCATGTCACTCGGGGCGCTTTCGCCCGAAGCCCACGAGGCGCTTGCCGTCGCGATGAACCGTATCGGCGGGCTCTCGAACTCCGGTGAGGGGGGAGAGGACCCGAGTCGGTACGGGACGGAACGCAACTCGGCGATCAAGCAGGTGGCCAGCGGGCGCTTCGGCGTCACACCTGGATATCTGGCCTCAGCAGATGAGTTCCAGATAAAGATGGCGCAGGGCTCGAAACCGGGCGAAGGAGGTCAACTGCCCGGTCACAAGGTCACAGAGGAGATCGCACGGCTCAGGCACACGAAGCCCGGTGTGACGCTCATATCACCCCCACCCCATCACGACATCTACTCGATCGAGGATCTTGCACAGCTGATATATGACCTCAAGACGTTCAAGCCCTCAGCGCGCGTGTCCGTCAAGTTGGTCTCGGGCAGCGGGGTAGGCACGATCGCAGTCGGTGTCGCTAAGGCGCTGGCGGACGCGATCACGATCTCAGGGAACGGAGGCGGCACCGGCGCATCTCCGCTTGTCTCGATCAAGCATGCCGGCTCGCCGTGGGAGCTCGGTCTCGCTGAAGCGCATCAGTCATTGGTCGCAAACGGACTCAGATCATCGATCCGGCTCGAAACCGATGGCGGTATCAGGACGGGGCGAGATGTCGTCGTTGCGGCGATGCTCGGCGCAGACCGGTTCGGGTTCGGAACGCTTCCGCTCGTTGCCCTGGGGTGCAAGATGGTGAGGCAATGTCATGAGAACACATGCCCCGTAGGGATCGCTACCCAGCGAGAGGACTTGAGAGCGAAGTACACGGGTTCGGCCGATCAGGTGGTTCGCCTTTTCACCATGATCGCCGAGGACGTCCGCGAGATCCTTGCTGGTCTCGGGGCCACCTCGCTCGATGAGATCATCGGAAGAGCTGACCTGCTCAGCTCCGACGACGGAGCGATAGGGACCGACCTCGCCGGCGTTCTGGTGCGTGCAGACAGTGGCCATGAGATGAGCTTCCGGAAGCTCCCGAGTTCTCCGCTGGGAGACCAGCTCGCAAGAGTCGGTCGTTCGGTGCTCGGCGGCGAAGGTTCGCGGGCGGTGTCCTTTCCCATTCGCAACACCGATCGGTCAGTCGGGACGAGGCTGTCAGGTGAGATCGCGGCGCGAACGGGCGACGCCGGTCTGGAGGACGGTGCGCTCGCGGTGCGCCTGTCGGGGAGCGGAGGCCAGTCGTTCGGCGCGTTCCTTTCGAACGGCATCGATCTTGAGATCGACGGAGTGGCGAACGACGGCGTTGGGAAGGGCATGGCTGGGGGCACCATCGTGATCAGGCCATATACCGCGTCATCGAGCGTGCCACACGGGGCAGGCAACGCGTGTCTGTATGGAGCCACCGGCGGGAAACTCTTCATATCAGGTGGAGTCGGACAACGATTCGCTGTGCGGAACTCGGGTGCGGTCGCGGTCATCGAGAGGACCTCTGACCACCTTGCTGAATACATGACCGGCGGAACGGTTGTGGTCCTCGGCAGCACGGGGCGCAATGTGGGCGCAGGAATGACCGGTGGCCGGGTCTATCTGTATGACGAGCCGGGCTCAGAAGAGATCCATATGTCAGAGGATGCCACGCCGCTTCGGCGACTCAACGAAGCCGAGAACGAAGAGCTACAGGGGCTCGTGACGGAGCACCACGACCGCACACGATCTCCTCGAGCTG
>CAXMSN010000065.1:0-2916 GCA_964196275.1 uncultured Kiloniellales bacterium
CCCTCATTGGACCTGCCGACCGGGATCGACGCTTCGACCTGGGGCACCCTTCTCGCCGGTGGCGCGGTCGTGGCTCTCGTCGGGTTCTCGGAGGGGTGGGGAGCGTCGGAGACGCTCGCTAGGAAGACCCACGATGACCTCGACACCAACCAGGAGTTCCGCGCCTACGGGATGGGAAATCTCGGAGCCGGTCTCCTCGGCGGCATGGTGGTTGCCGGCAGCCTGTCCAAGTCGTCGGCTGCCGAGACCGCCGGTGCCAAGACGCAGATGTCGAACATCTTCCTCGCCGCAATGGTGCTGATCACCCTGGCGTTCCTCGCTCCGGCGTTCCAGTGGCTCCCCGAAGCGGTGCTCGCCGCGATCGTCATCAACGCCATGTGGGGCTCGGCGAGCCCCCGCAAACTCGAGAAATTGTGGCGCATCGACAAGATCGATTTCACCCTGGCCCTCGTCACCTTCGTCCTGGTGCTCGCCCTCGACCTGCTCCCCGCTTTGGTCGCAGGGATCATCTTGTCCATTGTCTACATGGTGTATCGCGTGAGCTTCCCCGGACGCGAGCTCCTCGGCCGCGTCCCCGACACCGGCGACTTCGTCGTGAAACGCTGGTTGTATGAGCGCCGGCAGGGCGAAGCCCATCCCGAAGCCGAACCTGTGCCCGGCGTTATCGTGTATCGCTTCTCGGCACCGCTGCTCTTCTCCAACGCCGGCGCGTTCAAGGACACCGGCAAGACGGTACTCATCGAAGCCGCCGCCAAAGGAGACCTCCCCGACACATTGGTGATCGACTTCGAAGAGGTCTTCCTCATCGACGACACCGGCGCGGTCGCGATCACCGACCTCATCGAATACGCCCATCGCTACGGCGTCGAGGTCGGCCTCGCCCGCGTTCACTCCGGCACCCACGAGATCCTCCGGCGCACCGGCGTTATGGACGAGATCGGCGAACACCGCATTTTCGACACCGTCCGTAACGCCGTCGAAGCAGCCGGCGAAGATTCGTCCCTTAGAAATGACAGGTAACGGTTTGTCTTCACTTGCAGCGGATCTGTTCGCCCAGTCAGACGTGGTTGACCAGGTCGAGGGGGCAGTTCAAGGATCACAGGTGACGGGTTGGCAGGTGCTTGCAGCAATCGCTGTTCTTGTCTTGGCCTTTCCTGTGGGCAACATTGTTCAGCGGCTAGTGAGGCGTGGTTTCCGCAATGTTCCCAACGTGCCCGCCATCCTCATCGATGATGTCGGCCGCTTTGCGAAATGGTTCGTCTACCTCGCTGCCGCTGGCCTTGCCCTGGGCGTTGTCGGTGTTCATGTCGGTTGGATCTCCCTCATCGTCTTGGTCACTCTTGTCGTCGGCATCCTAGTTCTGCGACCGACCATCGAGAACATGGCGGCTGGCCTCGTCCTCACATTGAGGCCCGCATTCACCCTCGGTGACCAGATTGAAGTCCTTGGCCAGCGGGGCACCGTGATCGAGATAGGAACGCACAGCACCGTGTTGAAGTCCGCCGACGGAATCCAGTCGCACCTCCCGAACAGCAACATTATTGGTCAGACGATCAACGTGTACACCGCATATGACGCACGCCGTTCAGAGTTCGAAGTGAGTCTTGCCTCAGGAACCGATCTCGCAACCGCCCTCAAGGCGATCACGAAAGCGGTCGCCTCAGCCAAGGGTGTCGCCTCCGATCCCGCGCCCGAGACATTGGCGACGGACTTCGATCAGGACGCTTTGACTGTGAGGGCTCGGTTCTGGTACCCGTCCTCTCAGGCGTCTGACAGCACCGTCAAGGATGCCGCCATCGAAGCCGTCAACAAGGCACTCAACGAGGCAGGCATCGTCCCTGGCGGGCCGACCACAGGGATCGACATCTCATCGCACGGCGAATGAGAGGTCGATCAACATGAGGATTCATAGATGAGTGGGGTCGAACCAACAACGTGGCTGCCTCATCCGACGACACGGCGCCGCGGAGAGAAGGAGTTGCCGACGCCCGCCTGGTCGCCGGCTGGCTACCACGTGCTATCGAAACCGACGGGGGCGATCTGCAACCTGGGGTGCTCGTACTGCTTCTTCCTCGACAAGGAGTTGCTGTACCAGGACAGCCGGTTCCATATGTCCGATGAGGTTCTTGAGCGCTACATCCGCCAACTCATCGAATCGCATCGAATACCACAGGTGACGGTGGCGTGGCAGGGCGGCGAACCCACCTTGATGGGTCTCGATTTCTACCGCCGCGCCGTCGAATTCCAGGAGCAGTACCGCAAACCCGGGATGTCGTTTCACAACACGATGCAGACCAACGGGACGCTCCTGACCGACGAGTGGTGCGAGTTCCTCAAAGAGCACGACTACTTGATCGGGATCAGCATCGATGGCCCCGGCCATCTCCACGACGCCTATCGCGTCAACAAGCGCGGCGAGGGCTCCTTCGACAAGGTGATGCGGGGCCTGCGACTTCTCCAGAAACACGGCATCGAATACAACATCCTGACCACCGTGAACCGCGTCAACGGCGATCATCCGCTCGAGGTCTACCGATTCCTACGCGATGAAGCCGGGACCGATTGGATGCAGTTCATCCCGATCGTCGAACGAGTCGATGAACACGGCGAACCGGCGCACCTGCGCGGGATGTACGCATCGGAACGGTCGGTCCAACCGGATCAGTTCGGTCGGTTCCTAATCGCCGTCTACGACGAATGGGTGCGCAACGACGTCGGTCGGGTCTACGTGCAAACCTTCGAGGCTGCGGTGCGTAACTGGATGGGGCTCGAGTCCTCGGGGATGTGTGTCTTCAATGAGACCTGCGGGCTCGCGGTGGCGCTCGAACACACTGGAGACCTCTACTCCTGCGACCATTTCGTTGACGAGGACTTCCTGCTCGGTAACGTCTCCGACAGCGAGATGGGTGACTTGGT
>CAXMSN010000066.1:0-15393 GCA_964196275.1 uncultured Kiloniellales bacterium
CGGTCCCTCGCTCCGGATACATCGCAGGGAAACTCGTCGGGCTATGGGTCGCGTTGTCGGCGGTCGCTGTCTTCATCCCGGGCTTGGTCGCCTACTGGTGGCTTCCCAAGGTTCAGCCGTATCGATTCGTCATACCGGAGGCCCCACCGCTCGGTCGCTTCTTGGCCACCCTGGCGCTGATCTCGCTGGCAGTCGGATTCTTCATCGCGTTGACCGGGTTCCTCGGGACATTGATCCGGCGCCGCGGGGTCGTCGCGCTGATCTCACTCTTCGCCTTTGTCATCATGCGAGTTCCCCCGCGGGCAGTTTGGGATGGATGGGATCGATTCACCCCCTCAGGATTGATCGGTGCTGACCCGGGCGAATGGCTGCCTGTGACGAACTACGTATACGGGGCCTCGTGGGCTTCGACCGGAGCCGTTGCATGGACCGCTATCGCCGCCGGAGTGTTCATGGCGGGCGCAGCACTTGTTTATCATCGCTTGGAACTTTGACCCCCAGCGCGGGACTCTGAAGCGAGCCGTGCACCCAGGAGCCAGCCGTGCGCAAGATGTCGGAAGCTGAATGGACTGCTTTTCTACGCGAGGGGACACGCACGGGGAAGCTGTCCGTCAATCTGCCGAGCGGTCGGCCAACCGTCACACCTGTCTGGTTCGTCTATGAGGACGATGGGGTTCTTCGGATCAACACGGGCGCATCATCTGCGAAAGCGAAGGCGATAGCGGCTGATCCACGAGCTTGCCTGATCGTGGACCTCGAAGAACCGCCGTATGCGTACGTCAGGATCGACGCAACGGCGACGGTCATCGACGATCCGGAACTCACGCGCAGGGTGGCCACCGAGGTAGGCCGGCGCTACATGGGCGAGGACCTGGCTGAAGCCTTTGGCGAACGTAACAGCAGCGAGGGGCAGGTCACCGTCGAGTTCACGCCGACAAGGGTCACCGCCATCCACGACATCAGCGACTGACTCGAACGCCTAGAGACTGTCGATCGGGTCGGCTGCGCCGGGGACAGGCGTCCCACAGAACTGGCAAGCGGGAAGGTCGCCAGCAACCTTGGCTTCGCAGTTGGAGCAGGTCGTCGCCTCTGGCTTGCGTCGGCCATCAGCTGTGCCGTCGAGGAGATCGATCTGTTCGATCCGCTCGACCAGTTGCTCATCCGTGTAGCCAGCGTCCTCGAGCAGCGACCACATTGCGTCAACGACGAGTATCAGCCTGTCAAGACGCTCGTTCAGATCGAGCACGTCATTGGACGATGCGCCGGACCGCCCCGCAACGCTCGACGCAAGCTTCGCCGACTGTGCGCCATGTTGGCCGAGAACGTACCCCGTGAGGAATGTGAGACCCATGTCGAATCAATCGCCAGCCAGCGGCTGCGACTTTATGGATCGTGGCTCGATGTATCGAAGCCAGTTCCTCAACTCGACCTCTCTGATCTGTGGATCGATGATGTCGTCACCAACGTCGAGGCGGACGCGCAGCTCCTGTGACTCGGGGTTCGCATGGAGCGCGATCATGTCGGCTGCGTACGCGGCGACGGATTCCTCATCGGCGAAGTGGCCCTCTCTGGTCAGTGCGGTAGCGCGTGCAGCAATGAGACGACCCATCTCGTACAGGTTGTACTCGGGGTGGTACTGCGTGGCCCAGTACGAGGCGTCACCGTTCTCGAATATCGCGGCCTGGATCGGTGTGTGAACGTTGCCCCCGAGTGAGGATGTCCCCTCGGGAAGCCGCGTGACCTCATCGAGATGCATGATGAACCCATCGAACACGTCCGGCTTTCCCTCATGCATCGGGGATGTTCGGGCATCATCGTTGAGTTCGATCTCGCGAGCGATCCCCCACTCACGTCCGCGTGGGTTCACTACTACCTCTCCCCCGCCGACCTGTGCCGCCATCTGGAGTCCCCAGCAACTTCCCCAGCTCGCAGCCCCCGCCTCCGTCAACTGCTCGGCGAACTCGATCTGTCCCGAGACCCGCTCGTCATCAAGGTGGTACACGGTGAGGTCTGACCCGGTCCAGATGAATCCGTCGTAATCCGCAATCGTCGTATCGGGAGGGAGAGAGAAGTCGGGGTCCGCAACGAAAACGATGTCGCTGGTCGCGTTCGGCGCTTCACGCTGGAGGAAATCCTTGAAGAGATCGTGTGGATGGCCGACGTCAGAACGGTCGAAGTTCTCGCGGCTGGCCTTCGGGTACCCGTTGACGATGCAGATACGGAGCGCGGCTGTGGTCGTGGGCGTCATCGTGTAGCTCGCTGTGCTGGTCGGTGACCGGACGTGGTCTTGATGTCAGGAAGAATAAGCGCATCGCACGGACCTCCAGCGCTTCGACGGGTACCGAGACAGCCGGTTACGGGCGCGATCCGGACCGCGATAGCCTCGCTATCGATGGACCTCGACCAACTGCTACAGGCACGCTCCGACCGCGATCGCTTCTTCGCTGAGCATTACAGCTCACCGCTGCCTGAGGAGCACCAGGCAGGCTTCAAGGGTCTCGACTACTTCCCACCCGCTCCGGCGTGGCTACTCACCGCCCACTACACAGCCGTTGAGGGACAGAAAGTTCCCATTCCATCGACAGCCGGCGTTGAAAGCGCCTACACGATGGTCGGCACGGCCACCGTTCAAATCGGCGCCTCGAGCTATCGATTGACCGTCCTCGACGATGGGGACGGAAGTGCGTTCATCCCGTTCCGCGATGGCACCGCGGGGGCCGAGACCTACGGGGGTGGCCGCTACGTCGGGATCACCTTCGCTGCCGACACGAAAACGACCATCGACTTCAACGCCGCACAGAACCCTTGGTGCGTCTACGACGAAGACTTCACATGCCCGTTACCACCTGCAGAGAACGTGATCGCTGAGCCGATCCGCGCCGGGGAGAAGGCCTACAAGACCCCGGACGGGTCCGAGAACACCTAGGCCATACCCACCGAAGACGTTCTTGTCTCGATGCCCGCGCAGCGTATCGTGGAGATGACACTGTTCGGGGAGGCGATGGCTGTCCAAGATTCCGCACTGGATCGATTCACGGAGTTCGTGACGAAGCACGAAGCGCGCCTGCGTGAAGCGCTGATGGCAGCCTGTGGCGGTGACGCTGGCAGAGACGCCGCGGCTGAAGCGCTCATGTACTCGTGGGACAACCTGGACCGGCTCGGAACGATGGAGGAACCGCTCGGTTACCTCTACAGGGTGAGCCTTACCTCTGCACGAGATGGCCGAACGAACAGCAGAGTTGCCTTCGACCCAGTGGAGACCACTCTCATTCCCGATGTCGATCCATATCTTCCGAATTCACTCAGCAGACTCCCCGAGCAGGAGAGAGTTCCTCTGGTTCTCGTCGATGGATTCCAGTGGACCGAAGCCGACGTTGGCGCCCTCCTCGGGCTTGAGCCGGCGACCGTTCTGGGGTACGCGAATCGCGGCACGGAGCGGTTGCGCAACGAACTCGGGGACGCCTCATCGAGTAATGTCCAGCGCCAACTCGCGGACTACGGGTTCCGACAGCGGCAACTCCATGGCGCGCTGTCGGCCGGTGAGGTGCTCGAAAGGTTCCACAGGGCCGGGGTGCAAGCCGCCGTCGGACCCGCCCAAGAAATCACACAGGTCCGGTCGCACACCCGATCGCTCCGATCACTGCGGATCGCCGTCGCAGGGACTGTTCTCGTCCTGTTCGGAGGTGCAGCGTTTGCCCTCCGGACAACAGCATCGGACGCGCCCGACTCACACTTCGATCAGTTGCGCCGCGTGGAACACAACGAAGTCGCGTTCGACCAGTCATTCGATCTTGAGATGTCGAGCGTGACCGTCGGCGGCCCCGGTTTCGTAGCGGTCGGTTCCCACGGATCACGCAGTCAGCCGTACGTCGCAACCGTGTGGACCTCTGTCGACAGTGTTTCTTGGTTCCGGGTTCCCAACGATGAGAGTGTCCTCGGGACAGGTGATGCATTCTCCGACGGGCTATCGATGCGGAGCGTCACGGCAGGGGGTCCGGGTCTCGTCGCTGTCGGATCGGACGAACCCGATGCTGCGGTGTGGACGTCCGTTGATGGGATCACATGGACTCGGGGTCATGTGCCAATAGTTCAACTCGGCTGGGCCGAGATGTCCGCCGTGACAACCGGTGGTCCCGGTCTAATCGCCGTTGGTCACAAGGCGGAACAAAGTGGCTCTACGGAGGCAGCGGTATGGACCTCTCCCGATGGCATCATATGGTCACGGGTTCTTGCGGACGGGGTCTTTGACGATGCCGAAATGTCGAGCGTCACGCAAGGCGGACCGGGTCTGGTGGCGGTGGGAGCGGACTTGGATGGGAGTGCCGCTGTATGGGTTTCGGACAGCGGGACCGATTGGACCAGGGTTCCACACGATGCCAGCGTATTCGGAGACAGCGCCATGTCCAGCGTGACGGATTGGGGCTCGGGTCTCGTCGCAGTCGGCTACCGGCGGGGAGGAGAGTGGTACGACGGAGAATGGCTGAACTCTGTGGAGGCAGCGGTGTGGACCACGCCTGACGGGGTCACGTGGTCCAGAGTCGACATGGTGGCAGCCTTCGATGGTTCCGAGATATCCAGCGTGGCCAACACAGGGTCCGGTCTGGTCGGAGTGGGATCCGTGGCCGCAGCACTAGGCCGCTACGCCGCGACCTGGACTTCCACCGACGGGATCACGTGGGCACTAGAGCGAGATTCGTCGTCAAGCCCGGCAAGAATCCTCGGAATCACAGCGGCCACGGTCTCTCGACACACTCCAGGATCACCCGGAGGGGCAAGGGTCCGAGGCTTCGTCGCCGTCGGATCAGCAGGATCGGACGCAGGGGTCTGGGTGATCCATCCTCTCTGGGAAGAGTGCCGCCGACGTCTGGGGGAATCAGTGCGGGAGAGGATCGGGTGCGATCCGTAAGCCTGCGATACGTGGATGACTCATTCCAATCGCGATGCCCCGAGACCGGAGAACCGCTCGAACTGGTTGTCTGCGGGATTGCCCCAGCACGCCCACATGTCACCCGTCGCAGGGCGCATGACCACGGCCCCCGAACTCTCGTAGTCGAAGGGCGGGATCGGGCGACGGCAGATCGTTCGCTCATCCCGCAACAGGGCTATCAGCGATTCCGAAGTGTGCACAGACACGTCGGCGAGAAGGCTCGTCGCATCGGTGAGTCGATCGTCGGACGATGACTGCAAGGTGGCAGGTCGAGAGGACTCGAACCTCTCCGTCTCAGGGAAGAGACAATGGTTGGTGTGGACAAGCGGGCCGTCCGAGAGCGGGTCAACCGCCATGACACTCGGTGTCGCCTCAACGGATGCACCCTCCCCAAAGCGATCCAGCACAAGGAAGTTGTGCCCGCCTGCCAGGGGCGCCTCACGGATGCACATCATGGCGGCGGCGAAAGTTGTCTGACGAAGGGCCTTGCGGACGACGAACGGCCACGTCACACCAATGCGCCCGTCGTCCATCGAGAGGTTGTTGATGCCGATGGCGATCCCCGCTTCGTTCATCCCGATCTGGCCGAGCGTGCCGTGGGTCGTGAAGATCATCGATCGTGGCCCGGAAGCCGGAGCAAGGTCGAGCATGAATACATGGGGCGTGGCGCTGGAGTGCATATCCCAGGTCTGGGCGAGGAAGCCCGCTCCGTCGGAAACCTCATCGGGCGTGATCACTGCAGTACAGGTGTCCTCCATGGCCGAGCCGCCCGCAAGCGACCGCACCGTGTCGAGGAAGTCCGTGTATCCACCGACGATCACCGCTTCAGCAGGTGTGATCTCCGCAGCGTCAGCCATCGCGATCATCTCATCGTGGAGATCGGCGTCATAGGCGTGGTGGGCGTCGAGCATCGACTCAGCGATGGCCACAACCTCGCCGCGACTGAGATCGGTTCCTGCTCTAGCAAGAGCGCTACGGTCGGCCGCATACGCCCGGATCTCGGAACCGTATGCGGCCCCATGTGCTGCACCCATGTCCGATGGCGAGCCACTCACGGCAAGAACCGGCAGCCGATTGCTCACTCGAAGCCTCGGAAGTAGCGGGTCTTGGGTTCGAGGTACTCGTGCAACCCTTCCGTTCCTGACTCCCTGCCGATGCCGGACTGCTTGACGCCCCCGAATGGGGCTTCGGCCGTTACGGGGTACCAATCGTTGATCCCGACCATGCCATATTCGAGACGCTCCGACGCTTCAAGTGCCGTGCGAAGACTGGAGGTCCACACGAACGATGCGAGGCCGTGTTCAACCGAGTTGGCGATCTCAAGCGCCTCGTCGAGTGTCTCGAACGGCGTGACAGGGAGCACCGGGCCGAAGATCTCTTCCGTAAGGGCCGGCGATCCGAGAGGTGCGTTGTGCAACACCGTTGGTGCATAGAAATATCCGGCGCCGGGTACGGCGACCGCGCCGGTGAGGACCTGTGCTCCATGATCCACGGACGCCTCAACGATGGATCCGACCCTCTCGCGCTGAGTCTCGTTGATCAGCGGCCCGACATCCGTCGACGGTGCCATCGGATCTCCCACAGAGAGCGCGTCGCTCAGATGGGCAGCGACCGCTGCAAATTCGTCGGCAACGGTGTGATGGACGAGGAACCGTTGCGGTGCGATGCACACCTGACCGCCGTTTCGGTACTTCGCCGATACTCCACCACGTGCAACGTGCTCAAGGTCAGCGACGTCAGGCATGACGATCACAGGTGCGTTGCCGCCAAGCTCAAGTGACAGACGGGTGATCGTTCTTGAGGCGCCATCCATGAGGATCTTCCCCACACGCGACGATCCGGTGAACTGGATCTTCCTCACTCGCTGATCGTCGAGGAAGGCCTGCGCCATCTCGTGAGGTTTGCCATTGATGACATTGACCACCCCTGGCGGCACACCAGCGTCCGAGAGAGCCTCGCCATACAGGAACGCCGAACGAGGTGTGAACTCCGAAGGCCGAGCGATAACCGCACAGCCAACAGCCAACGCCGAGGACACGGCACGATTCAGGTTGTAGACGGGGAAGTTCCACGCAGCGATCACGGCCACCACGCCTATCGGGCTGTAGGTGACGTCGATGCGCCTCGATGGCACGCGCGACGGGATGATCCGTCCACCGATCCGGGAGGCTTCATCTGCAGCGAAGCGGAGGTAGCTCGGGGCCGACTTCCATTCAGCCACCGACTGTGCGAGGGGCTTGCCGGACTCCTGCGTCGTGACAACGCCGTACTCGTCCGCTCGCTCTTCGATGAGGTCCGCTGCTCGGTGAAGGATCTTCGAGCGGCCAGACGCACCTCGCGCCTCCCACTCCTCCGTCGCACCGGATGCGGCTTCGATGGCAGCCACCGCATCCCTTTCGTCACCATATGGGACGGTTTCGAGTACCGCTTCAGTCGAGGGGTCGATGACGTCCCATGTACCTCCGCCGAGGGCGTCGACCCACGAACCGTTGATCAACTGGAGGTTCTGCGACACGATTCCCTTGCTCCTGTCATCTGGGTACAACGCCAACCGTTGTGACTTCCGACAATCCGATTGAGGTTCGGTGCCGCCATGAGCGTATCACTTGTACGACTTCCTGGCACACGCCATACTGTTGCGCGGTGGTACTCTAACCATTGAATCGAATGTTCGGCGACGGAGGAATCGATGCCAAGAGATCCACGGTTCGACGTCCTCTTCGAACCCGTCGATATTGGACCTGTCACAGCACAGAACCGCTTCTACCAAGTTCCTCACTGCACCGGAATGGGCTACCGGAGACCAAAGTCGGTCGCCGCGTTGCGCGGCGTCAAGGCGGAAGGGGGCTGGGGCACCGTCTGTACCGAGTACTGCTCGATCCACCCGTCCTCTGACGACGAGCCATACCCGACGGCGTCGCTATGGGACGATGGCGACGTTCGCGCCCTTGCACTGACCGCGGATGCCATCCATGAGCACGGAGCCCTTGCGGGAGTCGAGTTGTGGCACGGCGGTCCTGGGTCGGCGAACTTCTACTCACGAGAGGTACCACTCGGACCTTCAAGCGTTCCGAGCGGGCACTACAACGAGCCGGTTCAAACCAAGGCGATGGATAAGGCAGACATCGCTGATCTGAAGCGATGGCATCTTGAGGCTGCGAGGCGGGCGAAGCAGGCCGGCTTCGACATCATCTACGTGTACGCAAGCCACTGGTATCTCCTTCACCACTTCCTGCTCCCGTCGAACCAGCGGTCGGATGAGTACGGCGGCTCGCTGGAGAATCGGTCACGACTTCTCAAAGAGTTGATCATCGAGACCAAGGAGGCCGTTGGTGACTCGTGTGCAGTCGCCGTTCGGTTCTCGGCGAGTACCAGCGGACCTGACGACAACCAGGACACCGAAGAGCCCCGCGCCATGATCGAGATGCTCGGAGAACTGCCTGATCTGTGGGACATCACCGTGCACAAATACAGCTACGAGATGGGGACATCACGGTTCGTTCCGGAGGCGGCGCTCGTGGACACGATGTCGTGGGTCAAGAGCGTCACATCGAAGCCCGTCGTGAGCGTTGGCCGTTTCACGTCACCCGACACGATGCTGCGGTTGGTCAGGCAGGGCGTCGTGGACCTCGTTGGGTCAGCGAGGCCATCCATTTCGGATCCCTTCATCCCCAACAAGATCGACGAAGGCCGCGAGGACGAGATCCGCGAGTGCATCGGCTGCAACATTTGCTATACCGGCGACCAGACAGGCACGCCGATCAGATGCACGCAGAACCCCTCGATCGGCGAGGAGTGGAGGAAGGGCTGGCACCCCGAGTACATCCCTGCGAAAGGATCGGACTCCACGGTTCTCATCGTCGGAGGAGGACCAGCGGGGCTGGAGGCAGCCGTCGCCCTCGGTAAACGAGGCTATACCGTCACGATCGCTGAGGCACGCAAGACCCTCGGAGGCAGGGTGACACAGGAGGCCGAGCTGCCAGGCCTTCGCCAGTGGGCGAGGGTCACGGAGTGGCGTGAGAACCAGATCTCGAAACTCCCGCACGTCGATTTCTACCTCGACAGTGTCGTCGATAAAGAGCAGGTTCTCGAGTTCTCCCCCGACAAGGTCGTTCTCGCTACGGGTGCGAGTTGGAGGCGCGACGGCGTCGGCAGGCACCACGACGAACCGATCGATGGATGGGAGTCGCCATCGGTCCGGAGCGCAGACGACATCCTCAGAGGAGAGATCGTCGAAGGGCCAGTCGTTGTCTATGACGATGACCACTACTACCTGGGCGGCGTGCTCGCAGAGAAACTCAGGCAAGACGGACTCGATGTCACGCTCATCACTCCGGCGAACGAGGTGTCCACCTGGAGTCAGCACACCGAGGAGCAGTACCGCATCCAGGAGCGCATCCTGAAGGCCGGCATCACACTTGAGACGGGAATGGCGTTGTCGCGCATCGACGAGCGTTCTGTCATCGTCGAAAGCGTGTACACAGGCGAGACGCACGACGTGGAGGCAGCGACCGTGGTCATGGTGACGTCACGGACACCGAACGACGACCTCTACTACGAACTCGCAGGCGAGGTTGACGTGGAACGGATCGGTGATTGCTTGGCTCCGGGGACGATCGCCACAGCCGTGTATTCAGGCCACAAGTATGCACGAGAGATGGATGCGAAAGTGCCGGCACTCGTCCCGTTCCTGAGGGAGCGCTAGCGCCGCCGGTTCAGAGTCGTACCCGCTCGTTGCTTGGGTCGTAGAACGAGCGGATCGACGCCGTTGCCGGGATTCGACGGGTGGCGACCTCGATCTCGAACGATCCTTCATCGAGCCACTGTTTCGTGACACCATCGGGATTGCCGAGGTATCCCATCGCCAGACAGCGCTCCTCAACGTAACTCCACATCCCGGAACTGGTCCTACCGACGAGTGCGCCATCGCGGTAAATCGGTTCGTCGTGATACACCAATAGTTCCGGGTCATCGAGACGGAACTGGATGAGCCGCTTCGTTCGCGGTGCACCCTTCTGAGCAAGGAGCGCTTCCTTGCCGACGAACGACTTCTTGTCCCACGCTACGGCGAACCCGAGCCCGGCTTCGACGGGAGTGTCCTCCCCGGATATGTCGTGCCCCCAGTGCCGGTAACCAGCCTCGAGACGAAGCGTGTTCATGGCGTGATAGCCGGCGAGTCTGAGACCGTACGATTCCCCGGCGGCGACCAGGGAGTCGAACAGATCCAACGACTCGTCCCAGGGGACGTATATCTCCCATCCGAGTTCGCCCACGTAGGTCATGCGGAGTGCCCTCACATCGTGCCCCGCGAGCCGGATGTTCTGCGCCGTGCCGAACGGAAAGTCCTCGTTGGAGAGGCTGTCCTCTGTGAGAGAAGACAAGAGGGCACGAGATTTCGGTCCCATGACACCGAACATGCCGAAGTCCTCGGTCACATCCTCGATCGAAACCTGCAGCCCTGCGCAGCCTTCGCGCAACCAAGCCAGGTCCCGTGTTCTCGATGCCGCGGCTGTGACGACAAAGAATGAGTCCTCTGCGGTCCTTGTGATCGTGAGATCTGCCTCGATCCCACCGCCCTCGTTGCACCACTGTGTGTACACGGCCTTGCCGACGGGAACGTCGATCTCGTTCGATGAGATCTCGTTCAATGCTGCCAGCGCATCCGGGCCCTCCACGTTCACTTTCACGAAACAGGTCTGATCGAACAGGCCGACGTGGTTCCGTACGGCATCGCACTCCAGACCCGAAGCTTTGAACCAGTTCTGCTTGCCGTAGCTGTACTCGTAGGCGCGCTCCTGGCCGTCAACCGCAAACCAATTGGGTCGCTCCCATCCTCCGACCTCTCCGAAGACCGCGCCAGCAGCATCGATGCGGTCGTGGACCGGCGAGAGCTGCTGGTTCCTGGCGCTCTCGTACTGGCGGAACGGCCAGTGCATGGCGTAGAGCAGTCCGAGGCTCTCCGAGATGCGTGCTTCGAGGAACTCGGTGGCTGACTGGAAGGGGAAGGCGCGCCGAATGTCGACGACGGAGAGATCGGACGGTGCGTGTCCATCGACGATCCAATCGGCCATCACCCAACCGACTCCGCCTGCTGATTGCAGACCGACGGAGTTGAAGCCAGCTGCGATGAAGCACCGGCTGACCTCGGGCGCCTCACCGAGGTAATACACGCCGTCCGGAGTGAAGGCCTCGGGACCGTTGAAGAACAGTTGGATTCCGGATTCGGCGAGCGCAGGCACACGGTGCATCGCCCGTTCGAAAATCGGGCCGACATGATCCCAGTCCTCGGCAAGCGTCCCGAAAGAGAAGTCCCTCGGGATGCCATCGAGCTTCCAGATCTTCCCGCGAGGCTCGAAGAATCCCGCCATGATCTTGCCGGTCTCTTCCTTGAAGCACGTGTAGTTGCCAGGGTCGCGTACCGTGGGCCTTCCCTGTGTCACTCCATCGATCGGCTCGGTGACGATGTAGAAGTGCTCGCATGCCTGGAGGGGGATGTTGACGCCGATGGTGGCTGCGAGCTGGCGAGTCCAGATGCCGCTCGCAAGCACAACCGTCTCGGCCTCGATGTACCCGTTTTCCGTCTCAGCTCCGACGACCTTGCCATCGCGCGTCGTCAGCTCCAACACCGAAACACCCTCGATGAAGCGAGCTCCGCGATTCTTCGCTCCCTTGGCTAGGGCGAGCGTCGTGTCCACCGGCGAGGTCACACCATCACGCGGTATATACAGGGCACCAACAAGGTCGTCCGTGTTGAGGAGAGGAAAGAGTTCCTTCGCCCGGTCGGGGTCGATGATCTCGGTGACCACGCCGCATGCTGAGGCCATCGAGGCGCCGCGAAGGATCTCCTCCCAGCGTTCTTCGTCAGAGGCCACAGAGATCGACCCGGGTGTGCGGTATCCCGTGGCTTGCCCGGTCTCTTCCTCAAGTTCCTCGAAGAGCCTTGCAGAGTACGTCGCCAGCTTCGTGAGGCTGTAGGAAGACTTCAATTGTGAAACAAGTCCCGCCGCGTGCCACGTGGTTCCTCCGGTCAGAGCCCCCTGCTCTATGACCGTGACGTCCGTGACGCCTCGTCGGGTGAGGTGGTACGCAATGCTGCATCCGATGATGCCGCCACCAATGACGAGCACCTCGGTACGGCTCGGGAGTTCCTTCATCTACGTGCCTTCCGCTTCATGAGTCGAATCCGATCCCGAACCTGTCCAGGAGCCCGATCCAGGCACCGCGCTTCCCTTGCCTGCGATCCGCCCGCTGTATCGCCTTCCTTGTCATCTGGACGCCGCCCCAGCGGAACGGTTCAGGAGGGAAGGGAAATGGCATCTTGCGGACCATCTCCAGTTCAGTGCGGCTCGTGGACTCACCGAACACGAGGTCGAGCGCAACGCGCGCACCGAAGCGCGACGCACCCACGCCGAGCCCTGTGTAACCCGCCGCCCATGCGAGTCTGCCGCCGTGGCTGGTTCCCCACGCTGATGTGAAACGAGTCGTGGTGGCGATCGGACCTCCCCATCGGTGGGTGAAGTTCAGACCTTCTAGCTGTGGGAACGTTTCGAAGAAGTGCTCAGCGAGCATGCCGTGCGTCGCTTCGCTCTGGTCGTGGCTCGGGTCAACGCCGTTGCGATAGTGATATGTCGCGTCGTAACCGCCCCACAGGATCCGGTTGTCCTCGCTGAGCCGGTAGTAATGGAACTGATTGGAGGCGTCGCTGACACCTTCCCTGCCCTCCCATCCGAGAGACGTGATCTGGGCATCCGTCAACGGCTCCGTCATGAGCACGTGGTCGTACACCGGAATGACGTACCGGCTCGGCTTCTTGATTGGTGCGCGGTATGCGTTCGTAGCCACCACAACGCGGTCAGAGCGCACATCGCCATTTGGTGTGCGTACCGTCAACGCAGCGCCATCTGGTTCGATCGCAACGACAGGCGATCGCTCGTATACGGACGCACCGAGCCGTTCAGCAACTGAGCGCAATCCCCAGCACAGGCGAACCGGATCGACGAGCGCGACGTCTCCACGGACGATCACGCCACCCAGATAGGTGGGGGAATCGAGGAGCGCCCGCATCTCGTCAGCATCAAGGAACGCCGCGTCCTGGCCGAAACTCCGATGGGATTCAACCTCGTGGCTCATCGACTCGAGGTGCCACGGTTCGGTCGCAACATCCACCTCTGCCGATCTTCGGAAGTCTGCCTTGATGCCGTACCGCTTAACCGTGTCCTCGATCGCATCGAGGTTCTCCCTACCCATCCGCACGAGCGTCTCGATCTCGTTCGGCCAATGCGAGATGCCGTTTTCGAGTCCGTGCGTCAATGACGCGTCGCAGAACCCTCCGTTTCGCGACGACGCCCCGAAGCCGCACCACTCCGACTCGATGAGCGCCACCCGAAGCCCTTGATCATCCTCGAGCGCCTGAATCGCTGCCCACAGGCCGGTGAACCCGCCTCCGATGATCGTCAGGTCTGCTGAGGTCGACCCAACAAGTTCAGGTGCCGGCTCCGGCGCATCCGAGCGATCGGACCAGAACACCATGGGCTCGGCGCTGGCCAGCGCCTTGCGGGCGTGGCCGTTCATCGTCGTTCCCCCGAAGCCTCTGCCATCGTCTGCCAGACCGCCTAATGCTTGATCATCACGTGCTTGACCTCGGTGTACACCTCTACCGCATACATCGACATGTCCTTGCCATACCCGGACTGTTTGAAGCCGCCGTGGGGCATCTCCGATATCACGGGGATGTGATCGTTGACCCATACGGCGCCGAACTGGAGGTCCTTCGCCATGCGCATGGCTCTGCCGACGTCCTTGGTCCACACGCTTGCCGCAAGTCCGTAGTCGACATCGTTCGCCCACGCCAAGGCAGTCGCCTCGTCATCGGCGGACTGCACGGTGATGACCGGGCCGAATACCTCTCGTTGCACGATCTCTGAGTCCTGCTCGACGCCAATCACGATGGATGGCTCGTAGTAGAACCCGGCCCCGTCCCTCGCTTCGCCTCCGACGGTTACCTCGGCGCCCGCCTCCTTGGCACGGTCGACGAAGCCGGACACTCTTGACAGTTGGTCAGCCGATACGAGGGGACCCATCTCTGTCCCCGTATCAGTCGGGTCTCCCGTAACGACTTCACCTGCGGCTTCTGTCAGGCCCGCGATGACATCGTCGCGGACTCGCGGCCCGGTGATGACCCTGCATGTTGCGGTGCAGTCCTGTCCGGTGTTGTAGAAGCCGGTCTCCTTGAGCGTCGCAACGAGCGCTTCGACATCGGCGTCGTCGAACACGATGACCGGCGCCTTTCCCCCAAGTTCAAGGTGAACCCGCTTCAACGAATCTGATGCTGCCCTGGCGACAGCCTTCCCGGCTCCAACCGATCCGGTGAGTGACACCATCGCGACGTCCGGATGCTCGACCAATGCGACGCCTGCCGTCTCGCCCTGGCCGAGGACGACATTGAACACACCCGGAGGCAGAACGCCTTCCAAGAGCTCCGCAAGCCTGAGAATCGTGAACGGCGTCAACTCAGACGGCTTGAGCACGACCGTGTTGCCCGCTGCGAGCGCCGGGCCAAGCTTCCACGTCGCCATGTTGAGCGGGTAATTCCACGGCGCTATGGAACCAACGACCCCGATCGGATCCCTCCGGACCATCGATGTGTAACCCTCGAGGTATTCGCCCGCTGGCTTCCCCTCGAGGAATCGCCCGGCTGACGCAAAGAAACGCCAGTTGTCGAGCGTGAGATCCATCTCGAATTCCATTATGGAGATCGGCTTGCCGACGTTCACACTCTCGATGCTCGACAGCTCCTCGATGTTCGCCTCGATGACATCCGCCACCTTGTGAAGCGTCTCGCTTCTGGCGCGTGGTGTGAGGGCTGACCACGCTGGGAAGGCAGCACTGGCCGCGGCGACCGCGGCGTCGACGTCGGTTGCGTCACTCGACGCCACCTCGGCGATCACATCGCCGGTCGCAGGGTTGATAACCGCATCCCGCCGTCCGCTGTGCGCCTCGGTCCACTTTCCACCGATGTGGTTCTCGGTGAGCATGGTGACCTCCTAGGTCCTCGGATATGAAAGGTGTTCTTACAGTGTGTCTTGCACGGATCTCACATCCGCACTCTTTCGCCCTTTGGGTCGTACATCGGTCTGAGCGACGCCGATGCCGGATAGCGCTCGCCGGCCACCTGGATCTCAAATGAGGACGACCTGACCATGTCCAACGTGACGCCGTCTTCGTCCTCGACATAACCCATGCCCATGGCTCCCCCGAGGGTGTGCCCGTAGGCGCCAGACCTGAGATATCCAACCGGAGAGCCATCCCTGACTATCGGTTCCTCCCCGTAGAGAAGGGGCTCGGGATCGTTGAGCAGGAACTGCACGAGCCTGGCCTTGTACGGCCTGCTCTCCCGCTGCTTGAGCAATGCCTCCATGCCGATGAACCCGCCTGGCTTTTCGAAATCGACAGCGAACCCGACGCCA